>JASHUH010000145.1 GCA_030040115.1 Acidobacteriaceae bacterium
ATGGACTTCAAGGTCGCCGGCACGCGCAAAGGCATTACCGCGCTCCAAATGGACATCAAGATCGGCGGCCTGACGCGCGAGATCCTCGAGCAGGCGATGGAGCAGGCGCGCCGCGGCCGGCTCTTTCTCCTCGACAAAATGGACGCCGAACTGAACGGACCGCGTGTGGAGCGCTCCAAGTACGCGCCGCGGATCGAGACGGTGCAGATTCCCACCGACAAAATCCGCGACCTGATTGGCAAAGGCGGGGCCACCATTCGCGGCATCGTCGAGCAGACCGGCGCAAAAATCGACGTCGACGATAGCGGCCGCGTTAGCGTGGCCTCAAGCGACGCCGAGGGGCTCAAGAAAGCGTTGGCCATGATCAACGACCTCACTGCGGTGCCTGAAGTGGGCAAGGTCTACCTGGGCAAGGTGGTGCGGATTGCCGAGTTCGGCGCCTTTGTTGAGCTCTTCCCAGGCACGGATGGCTTGCTGCACATCTCCGAAATTGCCGAGCACCGCGTCAAGGAAGTGAAAGACGAGTTGCGCGAAGGCGACCAGGTGATGGTGAAGGTGCTCGCGATCGAAGGCAACCGGATCAAGCTGAGTCGCAAGGCCCTGATCAAGGAGCAAAAGGCCAAGCTGGCGGCTTCGGCTGAAAAAGAGCCGGAAATGCACATCTCCGCATCCGGGGCGCCAGCCCGGCTGCGCCACGAATTCGATGAGCGTCAGCCGCAATCGAACCAGAGCACGATCCTCATCGAAGGGGGTGACGAATTCGGCGAAGAAAGCAGCGAGGAATTCGATGAAGCCAGCGAGCCAAACTTCAATCGCGCAGAAGGCGCGTCGGTCGGGGCTGGCCAGTCCTTCGGCGGAGGCAGGCCGCAATCGAACAACAATCGTCGCCGTCGCCGCCGCCGCCCCGGTGGACGCCCGCAAGGCGGCAATCAAGGATAAAAAATCACCTCCAGAAAGCGAGGCCTGGATCGGCGATTCAGGCCTCGCGTATTTTTGGCAGGGACGTGTCGCTACTTCTGCTTGGGAATCCCCTCGCGCTTTCAGCCAGCTTCGGAAGGAACTTCGAACGTAACCAGTTCCGAGCGGAAGCCGCGCGTGCGGATCGCGCCATAGAGAATTCCCGCCGCCATCCAAACCGTTCCCAGCACCAGCGCCGGCCGGCTCAAATGGACCCAGATAAAGCCGCACACCAAAAAGCCCAGCACGGGCACCAGCAAGTCGCTCGGGCGTCGGCTGCCTTTGCGCAGCACGTAATGCGTGAAAGCTGCCGCGTTCACTCCCATAAAGGCGATGAAAGCCCCAAAATTGAGCGCCTGCGCGCCCACTTCGTACGCGCCGCCACCCAGGCGCGCGGAAAAAAACTCCAGAATGCCGGCTCCCGCCAGCGCAAACCCTCCCACGGCAAGGATAGCGTTCCGCGGAATGCGGCGCCGCGGCTCAATGGCTCCGAAAAACCCCTTGGGCAGCGCATTGCCGCGGCCCATGCCGTAAAGCAGCCGCCCTGCCGCCAGTTGTGATCCCATACCGGAGCCGATGTTGGCCACCAGCAGCGTGAAGTTGACGATCTGGAACAGCACGGCTCCGCCCACCCGACGCGCAATATCCGCAAAGGCCGATTCCACGCTTGCGTCGGGAAAGGGCTTCGAACCCCATACCAGTTGCGCCGCGTAGACCTCCACGCCTGACAGCAATCCTGTGATCAGGCAGACCAGCACCGTGGCCAACAGAATGTTTCGGCGCGGGTTTTTGGCCTCTTCTGAGAGCGTCGAGACGGCGTCGAAGCCAATATAGGTAAGCACTGCCACCGACGTTCCCGTGAAGATGCTCGAAGCTTGAAAGGTCCGCGGATCGTAGAACGGACGCGTGAAGAATCCTGGATCGGCATGAATATGCCACATCCAGCGCACCACGCCGGCGAGAAACACAAGCACCACCAGCACCATTCCCGCGCACAACGCCTCGTTCATCTGCGCTGAGGTCCGGATGCCGCGCAGATTCATCCACGTGAAAAACGCCGCGAAGATAAGAATCCACACGTAATAGGAGAGCCCAGGCAAAATGTTCATCGCCGCCTTGGCGCAAAAGGCAGTGCAGATCAGCGGATTGAGCAAATAATCCATCACCATGCCCCAGCCCACGATGTAGCCGGCTGCGGCGTGCATCTCTTGGCCGACATAGGTATAGGACGAACCCGCGCTGGGATACACCCGCGCCATGCGCCCGTAACTGATGGCCGTGAACAGCATGGCCACCATGGCGATGAGAATGGCCGTAACTACGTGGCCGTGCGCCTTGTTGCTGATCACGCCGTAAATGCCCATGGGCGCCGTCGGCTGGATGATTACCATGCCGATGATGATCAGGTTCCACAACCCCAGCGTACGGTTGAGCCGCACGGCGCTCGCATCCGTTGCCACTGCCGGATTGGTCTGCGCCATGTTTGCGTCCCCCCCGCGGAATTGCGCTAATTCTCATTTCTATGTAGGAACTGGCTGGCCGCAACCACGGCGGAGTCAGGACCACTCCGCAGGACCAGGCTGACGTTGAAAGTCAAGGACTGGTGCGGAAGGCGGGACTCGAACCCGCAAGCCTCGCGGCGCTAGCTCCTAAGGCTAGTGTGTTTGCCATTTCACCACTTCCGCACGTTGTTGGCCCATCGCCTGTCAAGCCACTCTTCAGAGCGCGCCAGGCAGCAACGGCGCATCCCAAGTCTATAGCATTTTCAGCGAGACTGTAGTCAGCTTACGTCTGGGGTAGACTTAAAGACGGTGCAGGAAATCTTGGGGCCCGAGATGATCGCTTGCGATGCCTGCATGGTCCGGCGCATAAAATTAAGTTGTGAGCTCGTAGCTCAGTTGGTAGAGCAACGCCCTTTTAAGGCGTGGGTCCTGGGTTCGATTCCCAGCGAGCTCACCACTCATAATAAAGTACTTATTGGGATGCGGGTGGAACTCTTCGAACGCCGGCGTGATACAAAAGTGATACAGCGTAGCGCATAAGGCTCCCCCTTTTAACTGCCACAACGCCTGGCAGTCCATCCCCGACTGGCGCCACTCCACTCCCGTCCGGGTCACACTTTCCGCACTTTTCTATGGCTTGATGATTGTGAGTCCCCCTTAAGCCGTTTTAGCAGGACGCTGCGCCAAGTCGCTCTCCTCTGCATAAGTCATCTATGAGCTTCGCGCTCGGGTTCGGCGCTTTCGGGCTGTTCTTTGGTCATGCATCCTGGATGGGGTTGAACAATTGTTCCGTCACAACTTGGCAGCTAGTTGACGTGATTGCGCTGGTCTTGCTGATAGGGGGAACGGCGATTCAAATCCACCTTAAGGGTGAGTGAATTGCCGCCGGGTTTGATTTACTTGCCAATCGATCAAGAGCCGTGGAGGCGCCCGTGAATAAGGACGATCTGCAACGGCTGTGGCTGCTTGACACCGAAAATGGATGCGCTTCGAATGCCGGAGACATGGAGCCATCGCGAAGAGTAGATTCACAAGATACTTCCGATCGAGCGCCTTCAGCGCGAACACGCCGCCGGTAGGGACGCTTTCATCGTCGCCCGGACGCGCCGGCGTCGTGATCGATCCCGAGATTCACGAAGCCGGTGTTACGCCCGATATCGTAAATGCCATAGGGGTAATCCGGTGGCACTTCGGCGCTGGGAAAGTCATGCCCCAGGACCTTGCGCGGCTGTTTCTTGGCGCGCCATTGCCGACCGGCATTGGGGTAATTGCCGACCAGCTCCCTCTTCTTGGTATCGACCGAGATCACCGGCCAGCCGCTGGCCAAATAACGCTTCACGCGGCGGTTGATGTGACCAAACTGGGCGTCGCGATCCGGATGATCCCCACCCTCTTCGCTCTTGCGATTGCTCTGGAGGCTGAAGCCCAGATCGTGCAGGATATGCGCTACTTTGGTGTGGCTGACAGGATGCCGGTTCCGGCTCAGGGCCGCAGCCAGAGTGCGCGTGCTCTTCAACGTCCAGCGCAACGGCGATTCAGGATCACCGCGCGTGGTCTCATCGACCGTCGCTTCTAAGGTGGTGAGGCCGATCTGAGCTGCAAACGCGACGGATTTGGATTTCAGTTGTGAGACGGGAGGAACAGGGATCCCGTCCCCAGATCACCGGTTCTCTGCGAAGGTCATCTGCTATGAACACAAAGGAAATGTGGGAGGCGAGGCTGTCACGTATCAG
>JASHUH010000146.1 GCA_030040115.1 Acidobacteriaceae bacterium
GCAAAACTGGACCGATTCAATTCTTAGCGACTTTGAGCGGCTGCGCGGCTATGATCCGCGCCCGTGGCTGCCTGCGCTCACCGGTGTTGTCATCGGCAGCACCGCAGACACCGATCGCTTCCTGTGGGATTTCCGCCGCACCATCGCGCAATTGCTGGCCGAAAACCATTATGGCGAGATTTCCGAGGAGTTACACCGCCAGGGCATGAAGTATTACAGCGAAGCGTTGGAGTATCACCGCCCCACCCTGGGCGACGACATGGAAATGAGAAGC
Source organism: Acidobacteriaceae bacterium (assembly GCA_030040115.1). Taxonomy (GTDB): domain Bacteria; phylum Acidobacteriota; class Terriglobia; order Terriglobales; family Acidobacteriaceae; genus Telmatobacter. Next base: position 275 of record JASHUH010000146.1, read on the forward strand.
AAGGCCGATGTCCCCATGGGCGCCATGTGGACCTGGGCCGGCAGCCCCGGCCCCGACGTCGATTATGAGGCCGACTTACGCGGCGCCGCATCCATTGCGCATATCTACGGCCAAAACCTCGTCGGCGCGGAGTCGATGACCTCGCGTGGACCGGCGTGGTCGTTTTCGCCCGATTCGCTCAAAAAAGTCGCCGATCTCGAGTTTGCCCTCGGCGTCAATCGCTTCGAAATTCACGAATCCACGCATCAACCTGTGCCCGACATGGCCCCCGGCCTGACTCTCGGACCCTTCGGCCTTTGGTTCAACCGCAACCAGACTTGGGCCAACGAAGCCAAGCCTTGGGTCAATTACCTCTCCCGCTGCTCTTATCTTCTCCAGCAAGGACATTACGACGCCGATGTGGCTTACTTTTATGGTCAGGAGGGCCCACTTACATCTCTCTTCGGGTCCCACGTTCCGCAAGACGCGCCGAACGGCTTTGGGTTCGACTTTGTCAATAGCGACGTGATCTTACACGAGTTATCGCTCAAGGATGGCCGTCTCGTAACTCCTGGAGGAACCAGTTATCGCATTCTCTATCTTGGGGGCGCCAGTCGCCGCATGACGCTGCCGGTCTTGCGCCGCATCCAGGACTTGGTGGCGCAGGGCGCGGTGCTGGTGGGAAATAAGCCTGTCGATTCGCCCAGCCTGGCTGACAATGAACAGGAGTTTCAGCGCCTCGTCAGCCGTCTGTGGGGTACAAAAGTCTCGGAATCCGGGTCATTTCGCAAGGTTGGCAAGGGCCGAATCTACGCCGGCATGACGCCCGATCAGGCGCTGGCGGCTCTCGGCGTTGCTCCGGACTTCACTTATAACAAGCCCGAGACCGGGGCCACTCTGTGGTTCGTGCATCGCAAGCTCGCCGATGGAGACATTTATTACGTGGATAACCGCAAAGACCGCGCCGAGAATGTGGATGCAACCTTCCGCGTGGCGGGCAAAGCGCCGGAGTTATGGGACGCGGCCACGGGTTCGTCGCAGCCGGCATCTTACACCATTGCCGGCGTCCGCACCACCATTCCGCTCCATCTCGATCCTTGGGGAACAGTTTTCGTAGTCTTCCGCAAGCCAGCGCCGGTCGCTGAACTAAAAATCCCTGAGTCGCAGGAAACCGCGATTGGGACCGTCGATCGTGCGCTTAACTTCGATTGGCGCGTCAGTTTCCAATCGGACCGGGACGCTCCCGACCACGGCCTCGACTTCCATCGCCTCACGTCGTGGAGCGATTTTCCCGCAGCCGAGGCGGGGATCAAGTATTTTTCCGGAACCGCAATTTATTCCAAGATCATTCAAATTCCCGCAGGCGCGTTGACTCCGGGAGCGCATCTATGGCTCGATCTTGGCGACGTGGAAAACCTGGCCCGCGTTATAGTCAATGGAAAACCAATGGGCATCGCGTGGAAGACGCCTTTCAAGGTCGATGTAACCGGAGCGCTGATTCCCGGAGACAATCAACTTACCATCGAAGTGACCAACTTATGGGTCAACCGCCTCATCGGCGATCAGCAACCATGGTCGTTGAAGAAATACGCATTTGCCGATTTCACGCCCTATAAGGCTGACTCGTCCCTGTTACCCTCGGGGTTGCTCGGCCCGGTGCATCTCATCTCCGTAACCTCGCCGCGAGGGCTTCCTGCGGCAGCGGGCGCGGCGCGAGTTACTCCACCACCAGAAATACGGCCGCCGGCGCGGTCGTCGAGCCCGAACTTCCCCTAATGGGGATCGTATAGGTTCCGGCAGGTTCCGGCCGCGGTGCCGGAACCCACCACGTTGTCCATGCTCTTGAGCGCCCGTGCATGCAACCGCCCCGCCCGCCAGCCCCGCGAACAACGCTTGGATCCAGAACAGAGCAAAGCAGGCCACAACAAATCCGGCATCTATGGCGGGGCACACCGCGGCTCCGCGAAGCGCTTGACTGCACCTCGGTCGGATTCCCCCAAAAATAAGTTGCAATTTGCAACGGAAATCGGGAACAATGGCAGAGCGGCGTCCGGATTCCGGGCTGGCGAGCCCCAGCGGGGCCGCAATTTCAACCCCCAAAACGTCAGCGGCTAGGAGGTCGCGAGTGAGCAGCGTACGAGTGCTTGTGGGTACGCACAAAGGTGCTTTCGTTCTCAGTGCGGACGGCAAGCGCAAGGATTGGCAGGTCAGTGGACCGTTCTTCGCGGGTTGGGAAATCTATCACATGAAAGGCTCCCCCGCCGACCCAAACCGCATCTTCGTCTCGCAAACCAGCGGGTGGTTCGGACAGTTAATCCAGCGTTCGGACGACGGCGGTAAAACCTGGCATCAGCCCGGCTTGCCGGATGAAGGAGTTCCGCCTCCCGGGCCGCCCACGGCCCTCCCCAATCGCTTTTCGTATGACACCTCGACGGAAACCGGCAAGCCGCTCACGACCCATCAGTGGTATGACGGCACACAGCACCCCTGGGAATTCAAGCGCGTCTGGCACCTCGAGCCCTCAATGACCGATCCCAACACGGTCTACGCCGGCGTTGAAGACGCCGCGCTGTTCCGCTCCACGGACGGGGGCGAAAACTGGAGCGAGCTCGCCGGCCTGCGTGGCCACGGCACCGGTCCCAAATGGCAGCCGGGCGCAGGCGGCATGGGCCTGCACACGATCCTCCTCGATCCCTCAAATCCACAGCGCATGTATATCGCCATCTCCGCCGCCGGAGCCTTCCGCACCGATGACGGCGGCAAAAACTGGAAGCCCATCAACAAAGGGCTGGTGTCGAACTTTATGCCCGACCCCACTGCCGAAGTTGGCCACTGCGTGCATCATGTCGCCATGCACCGCTCGCGTCCCGACGTGCTCTTCATGCAAAAGCACTGGGACGTCATGCGCTCCGACGACGCCGGCGAAAGCTGGCAGGAGGTCAGCGGCAACCTGCCCACCGACTTCGGCTTCGCCATCGATGTCCACGCGCACGAGCCTGAGACTCTGTACGTGGTTCCCATCAAGAGCGACTCCGAGCATTTCCCGCTCGAAGGCAAGTTGCGCGTCTACCGCAGCCGCACCGGCGGCAATGAGTGGGAGCCGCTTGTTAAGGGACTCCCCGACCGGAACTGCTACGTGAATGTTTTGCGCGACGCCATGGCTGTTGATTCGCTCGATTCCTGCGGAGTCTACTTCGGCACCACCGGTGGCCAGGTCTACGCCTCCGCCGACTCCGGCAGCACCTGGATGCCCATCGTCCAAAATTTGCCCGCAGTGCTTTCAGTTGAAGTGCAGACGCTGCAATAGGGGCTTTATGGCCGAAAAATTGGGGCTCAGAGGCCCAGGGAAAAAGGAAGCAGGCGATAGGGCGAAAGGGATAAGCGGCCAAAAGGTGAGCGAATCACCCAATACGCAATCTCCGGGCGCAGCGCAAGTCAGCGTAGCTCTCCCTTATCACCTGCGCAACCTGGCGCGGGTGGACGGCGATGTATGCCTTGAAGTTTCCGCGCCGGTCACACTGCGCGCCGTCCTCAACGCCCTCGAAGCCCGCTATCCCGTGCTCAGCGGCACAATTCGCGATCACGACACCGGCAAGCGGCGACCGTTTCTGCGCTTCTTTGCCTGTCAGGAAGACTGGTCCCACGAATCGATGGACACCGAATTGCCCGAGAGCATCGCCACGGGGCGCGAACCCCTCCTGATTTTAGGCGCCATCGCCGGCGGGTGACCGTCAGCGGGTATTCTCGGCTGTACTTTCCAGATGCCGTAGACTCGAACCGTGGGCTTTGCAGATTTCATCGGCAATCCGGCTACGGTCGCTCATCTGCGCGAGAGCATCGGCGCGGGCCGGTTTCCCCACTCCCTCATCCTCGCCGGTCCCGCTGGGGCCGGCAAATACACCCTGGCGCTTATGCTCGCCCAGGCGGTGAACTGCGAGAACCCGAAAACGAGTGGCGGCTTGCCCGATTTCTGCGGCGTTTGCCGCAATTGCGCGCGCATCGGCGCGGCCGCCAACCTCGAAGAGCGGGTTGCCGAAGCCGTTGCCGCGCGCGAAGAACTGCGCGAAACCGACAAACACGAAACCCGCATCCTCATCCAAACCCATCCCGATGTGCTTGTCATCCCGCCCGACCCGCCGCAACTCCTCATCAAGCTCGGCCAAGTACGGCAGGCGATTCACGCGGCGTATTTCCGCCCTCCCGTGGAAGCACGCCGCGCCGTCACCATCTTTACCTCCTCGGCTTTCATGAAGGAGGCCGCAAACAGCCTTCTCAAGGTCCTCGAAGAGCCGCCTGAACACACAACGCTGGTGCTGCTTGCGGAAAATCCCCAGGAGCTGCTGCCCACTATTCGCTCGCGGGCGGTCATTTGCCGTATTGGCGCCCTTCCCGCTGCGGAGCTCGAAGCGTTGCTGGCGCAGCGCCGGCCCGCGCTTAAGCCGCAGGAACGCGCGTTGGCCGCTCGTCTGGCCGAGGGCGCGGTTGGCCGCGCCCTCAGCCTCGATCTGGAAGCCTACCTCGCCAGCCGCAGCGACGCCCTGGTGCTTTTGCGCAACGCGGTGCGGGAGCCGGATGATTCAAAGCTCTTTCACGCCACGGAAACCTATCGCGCCGGAGCCGAAGGGCAACAGAAGACGATCCATCTGCTCCGCGCCCTGGGCAGCCTGGTCGAGGATCTTCTTCTCATCCACGCTGGAACGCCCGCCCTCATCCACAACCTCGACCTCGCTGCTGAGCTCGAACGGCTGGCCCAGGGACTCACGTTGGACTGGATTGATGCAGCTGCACGCGCTCTCGTCCAAGTCGAGCAAGGAATGCGCCGCAACCTGCTCCGCTCGCTCTCGCTCGACGCCATGGCAGTCAGTCTGGAAGTAGGCTGAAACGCTTTGGCAATCACCTCATCTCAAGCCATCGGGCGGAGGGGTACCGCCCAGCTCAAGCTGCTGCCCGGGCTTTTCCAGAGACTTAACTGAGAATGGAAAAACCGGATCGGCCGCCTATTTACAAAAGCAGCTTGACATCACCCCGCGGGAGTCGCGTTTGCTCCGCCCCACTCGGTATGCTAACCTTGATTTCTGAGCCGTCTACGCGCGGAGCGGGAGTGTGTCCGCGCGCTCTTCGGGGCCCCGGAACGGTTGGGGGCAGAATCGGGCTGGCGTAGCTCAGCTGGTAGAGCATCTGAT
>JASHUH010000147.1 GCA_030040115.1 Acidobacteriaceae bacterium
ATTATCGGCTGCGGACGGATGGATCTCTGCGCGATATTTCGCCCACGCTCTTGAACCTGCTGCAACTCGGGCTGCCGAAGGAGATGACGGGCGGGGATTTGCGCGTGGCGCTCGCTACGTGACTCAGGAAAGCACCTTCAGGCCGTGCTTTTCGACGATATCTAATCACTTGAGGGCCATGCCGCTCGGTTTTTTGCGCCGCTCTCCCATTTTTCGACAGTGGATTCGCTGGTGTTGAGGTAGCGTGCGAAGACTGGCTGGCTGACGCGCTGGCTTTCGCGAATCCGCTTGATCTGGCGGGCTTTTGGGGGGCGGGAGCAGCAAGACATGACGCATCGAAGCGGCGCATGGCGGCCTTGCTGATGGTTCCAGCTATCCAGCTCCAAAAATCACTTATACGACTCCGGGAATCCATTGATTATGTTCGTCTTCTAACCGGACACCCTGTGATGGCGCCCAATGGCAGTTATTTCAAGTGCGTCGATTGCGGTGGTACGAGCGGCTGTTCCTAACCACTCCTCTGAGAGAAGCTTTAGCATAGCTAGACCTAGACGGGAAATGTCAAGGAGTAGACCCGGCTACGGTCCGGCGCGTCCGTATCAACGTTTCCCGAGTTTTGGAAGTACTTGCCTTCATTCGCAACGCAGGGAGTTGAGTGGGTCCGTGCGCATGGCTCGGCGCGCAGGAAGATAACTAGCTGCAAAAGCGACGAGCAGTAACGCAGCCGAGACAACGAATAGCGTGAGCGGATCGCTCTGGCCTACGCCGTACAGCAGATGAGAGAAACTCGGCAGCAGGCGCACGAGCGCAATTGCGGCCAAAATGCCGACCGCCAACCCGGCGCCAGACATGCCAATTCCCTCGCCGACGATCATGCGGAAGATCCGGCTCCTGTCGGCGCCGAGAGCCAAGCGGATACCGATCTCCTGCGTACGTCGCATGACCGAATAGGACACGACTCCATAGATGCCGACCGAGGACAGCAGCAATCCCAGCCCAGCGAATACGCCGAGAAGCAAAATGGGAAGATTCCGTGAGGCCATCGACTCAGACACGACCTCATCGATCGTCCTGACGTCATAAACCGGTTGATCGGGCGCAGACGCGTATATGACTTTCCGAATGGCAGGCATTAAGTTCGCTGGGGGAAGTGTCGAGCGAACAATCACGCTGAGATTACGGAAGAAGTCGGCGACCATATAATCCGGCAGTTCATACGCAGGGATGTAAATCTGCTGCGGAAGGTAGGCGCCGGGATCGTCCAGTCCAAAATTGTGCACATGTCCCACCACGCCGACAATCCGAGCCGCTCCCCAATGCGCGACCGTAAGCGTCCGCCCCACCGGATCCTGATTGGGGAAGAAGGTGTGTGCGAGCACGCTATCGATGACGACCACCTTGCCGGAGCCGATCCGATCGTCCGGCGTGAAGAACCGGCCTCGCAGCAAGGGAATCCCCATCGTCTTCAGATAGTCGGGGCCGGTCCAGAAGTAGAGCGCGTGAGGAACTTCCTGAAGCGAAGCTGGTTGCGCTGTGCCGATCCAGAACGGGCCGCCGTTGGCCGCTCCGGAGAGCGGAACGATGTTGGTGAGATCGGCTGCTTCCACTCCGGGCAACTCATCAATTCGCGCAAGCAATTGTTGGTAGGCTGCGCGCGTTCGAGCCGGTGTGGTCGTAAAGGAAGGGGACAAACCAACCTGGAACGAAATGATGTGCCTCATATTGAATCCAGGATTTACATGCCAGAGATTGCGAACGCTGCGTAGCAGCAGCCCTGCGCCCGCCATCAGCACAAGAGTGAGCGCGAATTGCACCATGACCAGACGGTTGAGCAGGTGATTCCGGCCGGTTGTGGTTCCCCTCGATCCCGTTTGCAAGGCGCCACGCACATCGTGGCTTGCCCATTGCATTGCTGGAGCGAGGCCGAAGAGAATCCCCACGGCGACAGAAGCAACTACTGTGAACACAAGAACCGGCAGGTGAAGGCCGATGTTTCCAGAGCGCGGCAAAGTTTGCGGCAGCGCCGCCAGTAGAACACGAAGGCCGAGGACGGCGAGCACAACGCCCAATGCTCCGCCCGCGAGCGACAGCACGATACTTTCGGTGAGCAATTGCCTCACCATTCGTCCGCGGCTGGCGCCGAGCGCCGCACGGATGCCGAATTCGCGGGTACGGGTAGCGGAGCGCGCCAACAGCAAGTTGGCGAGATTGGCGCACGCAATCAGGAGCACCAGGCTGACAGCACCAAACAACAATAGGATCGTTCCCTTCACGTCGCCGATGACTTCCTGCATCAGCGTAGTCGCGGTAACGCCGATGCTGCGGTTGGCATCGGGATACTGACGGTCGAGCTCCTGCTGAATCACATTCATCGCGGCCTCGGCGTGGGCAGTCGTCACGCCCGATTTGAGGCGCGCCAATACCGACAGTGCCTCCACGGAACGGTCGGTAAGTATAACGGGCATATTGGGACGCAGAGGCGTGATGACGTCCGCATCGGCCAGGAAATGGAAGTCAGGTGGCAGCACACCGATCACAGTGAAGCTCTTCCCATCCAGGTCAACGGATTGTCCGACCACGTGTGGGTCTGACGTAAAACGTTCTCTCCAGAGACGATCGCTGATCAGCGCATCAAGCGGGCCATTCGCATGGTCCTCTGATGCTGCGAAATCGTGCCCAATAGCCGGCTCAACGCCTAAGATCCTGAGAAGGCCGGAGGACGCCCAGATCCCCACAAGGTGCTCGGCTTGTCCGGGAGAGGTGAGATCGAAATTGTGAAATGTCAGCGCCGCCATAGCATCGAACGACTGCGAACTGCGTACCCAGTCCTCGAAATTCGGATAAGATACTCCGAGTTGCGGAACGCCCGGCCGCTTTTCCCAGAGGAACACCAGGCGATTAGGGTGCCGGAACGGTAGCGGCGCGAGAAGCACTCCCTGCACGACACTGAACATCGCGGTGTTCGCTCCGATGCCGAGGGCAAGCGTGATGAGACAAACGGACGCAAAACCTGGGGACCTCCGCAACTGCCGCAATGCGTAACCCAGGTCCTGCCGCAAACGTTCAAACGCCGCCCAGCCCCATGCTTCATGCGTCTTCTCTCGAATCAGCATGACGTTCCCGAAAGCACGGTGCGCCACGTAAAGAGCTTGTTCCGTGGACAGGCCGCTCTCGCGTTGCTCTGCTTCTTCCGGGTCGATGTCGGAACGCAACTCTCGCTCCAGGTCTGCGTCCCGCTTTCCGATCCGCCACCATCGCATCTTAGCTCTCCTCAGCAGTGGGCCACGTTACTCGCGCCACAGCTTCCGCCACCGACCACCGCGTTCGCGCGTTGCCATGAACCAAGCGTCAATGCTCAAGCCGCGCTCGCACCAGTGGGGAACTTCACACGCTTACAAATGAAGCATGTGGTGCTCAATTGCAAGAACAGCCTTTTCGCGGCAACGCGCGCGGCGGCCGTACCCCGGCCATCTTGGCCAGCCTAATGTCGACCTGCTGCCGCTAGGACGTGGACCCGCGACTCTATCTTACCCAATTGTTGGTCAACTTGCCGTCGGCGCGCATCAGCGATCTCCGGGACTGGCCACCGGACCGCTGGAAAGCTGCACAGAAAACACGGCTGGCCGCCCTGCAAAATCAAACTCCGCACGCTTGATCCCGGCCTGTGGTTCACGTAACACTCACTATCGTTCCAGCTCTATACATGCCGGAGACCGAGCTGTGAATCGCCTCGAAAGCGTCACTCTTGAATTTCTTGCTGGCAGCCATCTTTTTGGAAGAGACTTCGTTCCGCACAGAAAAGCCCCCCTTTGCGGGAGGCTTTTTTGATCGGCGCCGACTGTGTCACCGCAAGCGCAAAGATTTGATGCGCGCGGGGAGGTGCTCTTCGATGAGGCGGGCGCGCTCGGCGGCGATGCCGCCCAGATAGGAAGGTGCGGGCGTGGCCATCAGCACCAGCGCGAGGGCAATGACCGAGAAGAAAAGCCCGGCGAAACCGGCGGCGATGAGCATGTTGTGCATGTCGTAGATGTCGAGGCTGAGAATCTTGAAGGCCATGTGCTCCAAAGGCCGGATGTGCTTAAGAACGGCCAGCGCGAAGAGGAAGAAGAGAGCCGAGAGAGAGGTAAGAATGGCCAAGGTGGCGTCCAGGCTACGATGAAACTTTTGCCGGGCGCTGCAGCGGGCGCATTCAGCGAAGTGGTTCTCGTAATCCTTGCGCATCTCGGGGGAAAGTCCCGAAATATCGTAACGCCAGCTTGCCAGGATGGCGCCGATGACTCGGTCGGTGCAACGGGTGTTTGCCATATAATGCCTCATCTTGCGAAGGAATCTTTTCAACCCCATGCTTCCGCGCAACGAGAATGGCTATCGAGGGGCCTACAGTTTGGGATGCTTTGCAGTCGTGAACGGTTTCAGTATCCTGGGCCCTATTGCCTCGCCGGCGCGCCGTGCGACGCCGGGTCGTAACTCCTATCCGATCTTACTATTGTAACCTTTTTGGGGAGATTGTGGAAATTGGTTCCGAGATCGCTAAAGGAACACGAATCCTAAAAGTCAATGGCGGTAAGAGGCTCATGCTGGCTGGCAATCAGCAGGCGATTGGCCAGGAGAGAGGCGCGGCCGCTTAAGGCGCGCTCGGCGGTCACTCGCGCCAATTCGGGGAGATTATTGCTTTCAGACAAATGCGCCAAGATGATATAGGCCGCCTGGCCATCGTAGTTGTGGGTGAGGAAATCGGCGGCGGCCTCGTTGGAAAGATGGCCGACGCGGGAAAGTACGCGCTGCTTCACCGACCAGGGGTAAGGTCCGTCGCGGAGCATTTCGAGGTCGTGATTGGATTCGAGCAGGAGCAAGTCGACGCCTTTGAGCTGGGCCTTGACATTGGGCGGGATATAGCCAAGATCGGTGACCAGGGCCATGCTTACGCCTTCAGCGCGGAAGACAAAGCCGACGGGGTCGGCGGCGTCGTGGGGAATGGTGAAAGGGCTGAGATCGATCGCGCCGATGGTGAAGGACTGGCCGGCCTGAAAATACTCCACGGCGGGAAGCCAGGTGGGGTCCTCCTTGCGGGGATCGTCTTTGGCTTCGACCTGGGAAAAGACCTGGGACGAGGGCGCGGAAGCAAGAGCGGCTGGGGATTGTGGCGCGTTTTCCGCAGCGCGGGTTCCGGGTTCTGGCTCGTCGGCTTCGGCGTCGATGGAGGCGGCATCGGGTGGCGCGGAGGCGGCGTCAGTTTCCGCCTGGCGCTCTACGGCCTGGTTGCGGCACTGTTCGAGCCACTGGGCATAAGTCATCTGGCGCCGCGGCGTGAGCCAGCGCATCCAGGCGCGATGGGTAGCCTCAGTAAAGTAAACGGGAATGCCGAGTCGGCGCGCAGTGATGGCGATGCCGTTGATGTGATCCTGATGCTCATGGGTAATGACGATGGCGTCGAGCGTTTCAGGGTCTTCGCCCGCCAACTTCATGCGCCGGAATAGCTCGCGACAGCTCAGGCCGGCATCGACAAGGATGCGGGTGCGGCCGCCGGAAACGACCGTGCAGTTGCCCTTCGACCCTGATGCGAGCACTGTAAAGCGAACCATGTTCTGAGGATACCGCGAAGGGTGCGGCGCGGACGATGCGTCTGTCGAACCGGGGTCGACCGCCAGGGAGATCAGGCGGTAGCCGGCGAGGTCGCCCGCGGCATCTCGCACATTAATCCAATGGGGTTTTTGTCAGGGTCTGCCAGAAACGCCAGCCACAAGTCGTGATCGGGCATCTTCGCCACCAAATGCGGCTTTTGGATGAACTCCACTCCGTGCGCTGCCAGCCGCGCGTGCGTCTCCTCGATATCGGCGACGCGGAAGTACAGAATCGTTCCGCTGGGCGACACGGGTTTGTCCGAGGTTCCAACGGCGAAGCGGATATTGCCGCACTGAAGGAACGACATCGGTCCCGTATCGAAGAGGAACCGCATGCCGAGCACGTTCTGGTAGAAAGCTTTGGCGCGCGCCAGATCGCCGACGCTGACAGCGATCTGGCCGATTTCATCAAGATGCACCACAGGTTCAATGGAGGAAGCTTCGATGGCCATGATTCCCTCCCGGTTGCGCTCTCGCGACGCCGAATCCCATCAGGGTGCGGCCAGGTTGGCGGGGATTTCGATGGAAACCAGCGTGCCACGCCCGGGTTTGCTGGTGACATGAAAGCGGGCGCGATCGCCGTAGAGGACCTCAAGCCGCTCCTGGACGTTGCGAATGCCGATGCCGGCTCCATCGTGGCGCAGGGCGGACGCGGGATGGTTACCCATGCCGACGCCGTCGTCAGCGACTTCGATAAGAATGCGCTCGCCTTCCATGCGGCTACGCAGGGTGACGACGCCGCCGTGGATGCGCGGCTCCAGGCCGTGCTTGATGCTGTTTTCAATCAGGGGCTGGAGGAGGATGCTGGGCACCAGAACTTCGAGGGTGCGAGGGTCGATGTCTTTTTCGATGCGGAGCTTGTCGGGGCCAAAGCGCACCACCTCGATGTCGAGATAATCGTCAGTGAACTTGAGCTCGTCGCGAAAGGGAACGTGACTGTCGTGATCCTTGAGCAGAGCGCGGAGGATGTTGGCCAGCTTAACCGTCATTTCGCGGGCGAGCTCGGGACGGCTGCGCACCAGGGAGGCGATGGAGTTGAGGGTGTTGAAGAGGAAATGGGGATTGATCTGGCGTTGCAGGGCGTCGAAGCGGGCTTCGAGCAGAAGGCGTTTTTGGTCTTCGAGAGTTATCTCCACGCGCAGCGCGTTCCACACCTTGAGGGCAACGCCCACGGTGATGGGGGCGCTGAGCCACACCAGCGCCTGCAGCCATAGGGCGCCGGCAGCGAGGGCGAAGAGACGATGAGGAAAGGCGCGGGCAATGGCGTCGCGGACGGCTTCAGCTCCGGCGATCGAGAAGAGCAAGAGAAACTGGTGCTCGATGCGACGGCGACGTAAGCGGCCGCGGATCCAGCGGTACAAGGTGAGATCAATTAATGGCGTGAAGGCCCAGATTTCTTCTTTAGGGACCATGTGGCCCAGCACGCCGGCGATGAGGCCAAGAGCGGCATTGTAGGGCAGGGTTAGAAGCTCGCCGTGCAGCATGGCCGGAATCGAGAGAACGACGCCGCCCAGCATGGCCCAGGCAGGACTGACGAGCAGTCCGAGCAGGACGATGGTGGAAAAGGAGATGTCGGCGGCCAGGAAATTGGAGACCGTGAGGCGAATCCACACGCCGAGGGTCAGCGGGATGAGGAAGAAGGCGAGCAGAGCTAAGGTCTGGCGGGGACCGCGCTGCTCGGCAAAAAAGAGCCGCCGGAAGCTGGAGGCGCGCGCCAGAATGCTGGCCACGGAAGCGATGACCCCCAGCTTGACCAGCATCGTGATGAGGATGAGCTTCTCGGTCACCACAACAATGTACCGCAAGTACAGGGATCAGGGATCAGTTCTCAGTTCGCAGTTCCCAGTAGGCTTTAGTCCACTTGGTCCCTTGGTCCCTCGTTCCCTTGGTCTCTGGGACGAGGGCCCGAAAGCTAGTACATCGATTCCCAAATAACATATCAATCAACTAGACGATGGACAGGTTTTCCAGCTTGTATTTCCAGCGGA
>JASHUH010000016.1 GCA_030040115.1 Acidobacteriaceae bacterium
GGAAACCCGGAACATGGGGATCGCTCATCGTCGTCAGCTCAGAAGCGCCAGCAGCACGTGGGTGATGAGGAAATCCACGAAGATGATGAGCACGGAGGCTGTCACCACCGCCGTGATGGTGGAGCGGCCCACGCCCTGCGTTCCCCCGGTGGTCCTCATGCCGTAAAAGCAGCCGATGGAGCTAAGGATGTAACCGAACAGCAACGGCTTGATCATGCCTTGCACGATGTCCGCATAATGGAGCCGTTCATACGCCATGTGAAAGTACTGTGTCCCATTCTGATGGTTCATCCACACCGTCACCGCGCCGCCGCCCAGAATGCCGCAGGCATCGGCGACGATGGTGAGCAGCAGAAGCATCACGGTGCTGGAGAAGACGCGCGGGGTCACCAGCTTGCGCAGCGGGTCCACGCCCAGGGCGCGCATGGCGTCAATCTGCTCGGTCACCACCATCGAGCCGAGCTCGCTGGCCATTGAGGAAGCGTTGCGTCCGGAGACCATCACCCCGGTGAGGACGGGCCCCAACTCCCGGATCATGGTCAGGGAGACGAACTGGCCGGTGACCGCAGTGGCGCCGAAAGCCGCCAACGTGGCCGCCGACTGCAAGGCCAGCACCCCTCCGGTAAAGAATCCCGAGAGCAACACAATGGTCATCGAGCCGACCCCGATGATGTCCGACTGCAGCAGAAAATCCGTCCAGTAAATCGGCGGACGAAACAGATTGAGCAGCGCGCGCGACGCAAACAGGGTGTAATCCTGAACCGTCAGGACCATCTCTTTGGCCGCACGATCGATCGCGTTTTGGGCCATTGCCTTTGCCGGCCTTATAGATGGAGAAACGGGCCGGCTCCGTGGACAGAATAGCGCATGAGGTCAGCGCCGTTGTTTTCCGGAGGCGGCCAATTTGAGCTTGCGCTGAAGGGCGCCGGTTTACTCTGGAAAAGCCATGCGACCCGTTCCGCGAACCCCTCCCCGACGCGGTATGGAAGCCTTCGCCTCTCGCGACTTCCGGCGATACCAGTTGGCGCGCGTTGCCGCCATCCTGGGCGCCGAGGCGCAGGCGGTGGCTGTGGCCTGGCAGGTCTATTCCATCACCCATCGCGCCATCGACCTCGGCTACACCGGGCTGGCCCTTTTCTTGCCGGGCCTCATTTTTCTGTTGCCCGCGGGGCACACTGCCGACCGTTTTGATCGCCGTCGCGTCATCATGGTCTGTTACTCGCTGCAGTGCCTCTGTAGCGGCGCCCTGGTGCTGCTGGCCCGCGCTGGCACACACAACGTGCTGGCCATTTATGCCGTTCTCTTTTGCATTGGCACAGGCCGCGCTTTTTCCGGGCCGGCCAGCTCGGCGCTCATCCCGCACCTGGTTCCTGAAGAGCATTTTGTCAACGCCGTCACCTGGGGTGGCGCCATCTTCCAGGTCGCCAACATCACCGGGCCGGCGCTCGGTGGACTTCTTTTCACCTTCCCCATCACTCGCTTTGTTCCGGACTCCCGCCTGGAAGGGGCGGGCATCGTCTACGTCTTCACCCTCAGCACGCTGGGCTGGTTCCTGGTCCTGGTCAGCACCCTCCACGCCCGCCCCGGCCGCATGGAGCACCGCGCCGCCTCGCTCGAAGTGGTGCTCGCCGGCTTTCAATATGTCCGCCGTGCCTCCATCCTGCTAGGCTCGTTTTCACTCGATCTCTTCGTGGTGCTGTTGGGCGGCGCCACCGCGCTCATGCCCATCTTCGCCCACGACATACTGCGCCAGGGCCCACGTGGGCTCGGTATGCTGCGCGCCGCCCCCGCGGTCGGCGCGGTGGCCGTCTCGCTCCTCATGGCGCGGTTTCCGTTGCACCGCCGCGCCGGCCGTTGGTTGTTTGTCTGCGTCTCCGTCTTCGGAGCCGCCACGCTCGTCTTCGGCCTTTCGCGCTCCCTCTGGCTTTCGCTCTTCGCGCTCGCCGTGGCCGGGGCCGGCGACATGGTGGGCGTCATCATCCGCGGCTCGGTGCTGCAACTGGCCACCCCGCCTGAGATGCGCGGCCGCGTCAGCGCCGTCAACTCCCTTTTCATCGGCGCCTCGAACGAGCTGGGCGAGTTCGAAAGCGGGCTCACCGCGCAATGGTGGGGCGCGGTGCGCGCCACGGTCATCGGGGGTTTGGGCGCCCTCGTGGTCTCTGGCTTGTGGGCGGTTCTTTTCCCCAAGCTGCGCCAAATCGACGAGCTCACTGCCGAATCGCTCCGCGCCCACGCGCCCGCGCAGGAAGTTTTGTCGGGCCTCTGAAAACTGCCGCACGCCGTCGCCGCCAGGCGCGCAAATTCCCCGCCTGGATCATAGCCTCAATGGGGCCGTCTGGAAATCTCCACGCACTCGACAAAAGCCCCGATGTGTACATCCCCAACCGGGATGGCTAGGAGCCGGTCTGGCGTCTCACAAATGACTTTACATAAGAAAAAGTGTGTCATGGTCCACGTATGACTAGGCCGTAGGATGAAACGGCTACTGCTGGTTTCCTCCAGCAGCATGAGGTGGTGGACTGAGGACAATGGATGCAAAGGTGCCGGAC
>JASHUH010000148.1 GCA_030040115.1 Acidobacteriaceae bacterium
AACGAACCGAGGAATACGACGGCAGTGATGTGGCGCATGGTGAAGTTCTCCCCTGGCGGGCTTGAATTTGGAAGTCGTTTTAGACTGCAACGAATTGAGCTTAATTGCAACGCAGCCAATGTAATGCATCGCATCTACGCGTGACAATCCTAACCGGCAGGTTGCAATTCGAACTCTGAGTGTGTTATCGGCTAACCGGAGAATGAGGAGCGCCTGGCGAAAATCCGGCAAAGATAACGGCATGGTCCGCCGCCTGAACCCTAGGGCGTATTAAGGATGAACGAGGAAGCGCTCCAGGGAGATCGATAAGGTCGGCGACGATTTGGGCAAGTCAGTGGTTCACCTTGTGGGGTTGAGCGCGACGGGTGAAGCGACGGCCAGGCGCCAAATTTCCTGTTTGTAGAAAATCAGTGTGTCTGCACTCCATTCCTATTCAGCGATGGAGAGTGCAGGCGCTTGGTCTGGCCTTGTATTTGAGAACCCAGAATCTGTGCCGCTCGTGGTCGACAGTCGTCAAAGTGTCTTGACGCGGTATAACACGACCCCGTGCGGTGGGACAACCGCACTGATGTCCCCGCTTGTCTTATTCCTCTTGCCTGTTCACAGGTTGCGTGTGGAATAGCCGCGTTCGCTCTCCGGGAGGCCCACGGCAGACGCTTGTACAGAGACCGTTTCCGCGTTACCGCCCGTGTTGAATAAACCGACGATCGCCTCACCGTTCGATTCCATCTTGGCGAACACCTGCTGGTCGCCGGTATTGACAACCCTTTTCGCAGCAATCGAATCCTGGTCAACTGCGAGGACTGCGGTGTTCTTCAGGCACTCGAGATCCTGCTGGTCAAGGTGAGTGAGATCGACGCCGAGGATGAGGGGGGCCGACGCCAGCGCCCACAGGCTCAACTGACTCTGACGCTCGTCTGGAGTCAGACCGTCGTGGCTGCCATTCCCCACCTCGACGGAGTCATAGTCGTTCCACCTCCCCGAACCGGCGTACGGCTGCCATTCGGCCACAAGGTTGAAGCGCTTCGCAATATTTGTCCAGGTGGTCAGTATGTAGCCGGCTTCGGGGTGTTGCCTTGCACACCTGCCGCATTCGATGTCCGGCGCGAACTCCCATTGATCGGCGTATTTCATCAGTGTCGGGGCCAGGGCTTGTGTAAAGTTCCCCTCTGTGGTGTCGAGGACGATCGCCCGCCCGCTTTGTCGAATCGCCTTCTCCCATGCCTCAACATCAGGGCCGTTGTAGTCTTCAATGCCGTCGATTTTGATGTAATCGACGCCCCATTGCGCGAACCTATTCACCCATGAGTTGGTATACTCCTGCGCTCCAGGCTTGCTGTAGTCGATGCTGACCATACCCTCGCAGTTGTAGTTTTCCTCCGTATGAGACGGCGCCGCAATCTGGTCAACCGTGTAGTCCGTGCCTTCAATCGGGATGTTATTGCTGACTGCCTGCTTCGAAATACCCGGCGTCACGTAGATTCCGAGCTTCATCCCCACGCCGTGGATGTAGTCAGCGGCTACCTCGATGCCGTTGGTGTCTCCCTGGGGCGGGAATTTCGATGGGTCTGTCACCCAGCGGCCATAGGAGTCGACGTTGGGACCCTGGGGGCCCGGACATTGGTACCAAAAATCATCGATGTTAACGTAGTTGTACCCGATTTTCTGCAAGCCGGAGTCCCGCATTGCGCGCGCCTGCGCTTCAATCTTGGCTGCCGTAGGATCCTTGCGCAGGAAGCTCCAACTGCTCCAGCCGAGCACGGGCGTGGGCTCGAGGCCATGACTCGATGTCCCGGCATTTTGCTGGCCGTCTACAGCGCCCGCGCACGCCGACAACACGACGAGCAGCGCAGCCGTCAGGGCAGGTGTCAATTGCCTCATGAGAATCTTTCCTTTCTTTCTCTTACAAGATCGAAAATCAAACATCACCAAGCCCGAACCGCAAGCTCATCCCCGGGGCTAAGTGCGCCTGACCGGCCGTGAATAAGTCGGGTTCAGCGGGCCGCCATGGCGCCCTCTGCGGCGCACGGCCAAGTACCCCTACGACGCGGAGCGCTGTGCGGCTTGGCGCAGCGTGGTGCGCAGCCGCAAGCCGACAATGCGCTCCTCGCCCGGATAGAGATTATAGGAGGCGAGGTTGAGCCCATCGCCGCCGGCGTTGACCTCGATCGAGGGATCGCCATCGCGCAACTGCTGCGCACATTCAGCGTATTTGAGATTTAATTGGTTCTGGTCCCACTGCACGCGAAGATAGGGAATCGGGTGTGCGCCGGGGCCAGGCACATAGACCTCGGCCGTGACCGTGGAAAGCCCACGGAGATCGCGGGCGATGCTCTCCATGTACCCTCGCCACTCGCGGATGTCGGCTTCGTGATCGCGTTGCAGGTACTCCTCGAGCGCCACCAGCAGGCCAACCATTTCCTCTTTGCCCACCTTGGATGTCCGGCCTACCGCATCTTCATTAGGGTTATTGTTGAGGAGCGCAGCCTCAATCAACTCTTTCCGCCCCAGCAGCAGGCCCGAACTCTGTGGCCCACGCAGCGCCTTTCCACCACTGAAGCCAACCAGATCGAAGCCCTCGCGAAAGATACTCGAAAGATTGCTGGCTGGCGGCAACTCGGCTGCAGCGTCATTGAATACCGGAATCCCGGCACTCTTGCCCGCCGCGATGAAGTCCTTGCGCTTGATTTTTCCCTTGGGCTCGTAAATGTTGGTAAAGTAAAGCATGGCCGTTTGCGGGCCGATGGCGCGGTGGAGTTCATCAATGTTCTCAACTTCCACCAGCTTGACGCCGACCGTTCGCGCGGCGTGGTCAAAGCCATTGCGATGCTCGCGGGGAACGATGACTTCGCTCTTCATGCCTTCAAGGTTAGGGACGCGGCGGATCTTCTCAAGGTCGGTGCCGGTGACGCAGGCGGCCGTGGCCAGCAAAATGGAGCCGGCGCCGCCGGAGGTAACCATCGCCGATTCCACGCCGAGCAACTGGGCAATGCGCGCGCCGACAGCTCTTTGCAGATCCTCCAGCCGGACAAAGCAGCTCGAGGCTTCTTCCATGGCTTGGCGAGCTCGCTCGGGCATAAGCGAACCACTGAGGACGGTGTAGGTGCCGGCTGCATTAATCAACGGGCGTACTCCGAGCTTCCTGTAAATCTCACCATGCTGAGTAGCCAATTGCTGAGCCCGAAGATAACGCGGACGGAAAATCGCGCCCGCGGCGTACGCCATGACGCTACTCGACAGAAACGTTCGCCTTTTCACGTGGCCCTCCTGACTTCATTGCCCTGTATAGTAAAACAATTCCCGGCGATAGTACTATCTGACCGGATTTTCCAGTCGGATGGACTGCATTATCTCTCGTGTTGATAGCGACTTGTTGCTCGCCTAAAATTTGCTGGTTATTGCCTTCAATGTCTGCAAAGAGGGGACTTCCGCGCGTCCCAATGTGGAGCCCGCCGATCGGCAGGGAGCATGCGAGCCGCGCTTTGCGCAACTTAGAAATAGGCGACCTATGAACAGGCGAGCATTTTTTGCAATCGCGGGAGCGGCGAGCTGCCATCCCCGCGCTTAAATCTGTCACCAGAGCGTCACCTACACAACGAGCGAACTGCGGGAAGCTCTATAAGTCTTTTATTTTCTTGGCGTCCCCGACGGGATTTGAACCCGTGTTATCGCCGTGAAAGCGCAGCTTAAACCAGCAATTTCAACAACATGAAGACCCCGGGTTGCACTGTAGCGTACACGAGAGAACCGCAAAGAACGCGGGTTGATGTACACGATTTGTACACGGATTGCCTCAGAGGCGGGATGGGCGTCCCAGCTTGATCAAATTCGCAGCGCATCCAGTTTCAGCGCCGCAGTTTTAGATGGCGCTGCTGCCATGAAGTCCTTCGCCGAAGAGCGCATCTGATCTCTGCGAACAAAGAGAGCTGTTTCGATTCGCAGTAGGTCGTCGGTCAGGGGCTTGAAGATCACGCCGGGGCGCTGGAAGCGGGATGCAGATTGAGGAACGAGAGCGGCTCCGGCGCCGTGTGCGGCGAAGTCAAGGGCCTGCGTGATCGCGCACGCTTCGAGAAAACGGCGGGGTTCAAACTTCAGGGTCAGCAAATAGTTGACGGCTTAATCGTAGAACAAACGATAGCTATTGCGTGGGATCCAGACAAGCGTTTCGTCCACCAGTTCCCGCGCCGAGGGCCGCGAATACGCTGCGAGACGGTGATGTCCCGGAAGGCAGACAGCAAATGGTTCATGCGCGACTCGCTCGATCCAGAGAGATTTGTCTACGCTGGGCAATACGCCAAGGCCAACCTGGAACTCCCCACGTCGCACGCGCCACACCAGTCGCATGGTTGGATCGCTTCTGAGGACAACCGGCGGTGCTTCTGTTCCTGGCAGGATGATCTGTTCGAGCACAGGTAAAAGCCCGCCGTGCATGTCTGGCGCGTGGCCAACGTAGAAGGGACGCTGATGGAGGGCTGATTCGTATCGTGCCAAATCGAAGGCCAATCTTGCCTGTTCGAGGCTGGTGCGTATTTGTGCGCCATAGACTCGCCCGACGCTGTTCAGTCTCAGCCCATGCGGCGTCTTGACGAAGAGGTTGATGCCCAGCCCATTACTCAATGCCTTCAGGCTTCTTGAGATTGTCGAGTGGGTGGTATGGAAACGGTCGGCGGCTCGAACCAGACTGCCTTCTTCCAGAACTGCTTCAAGGAAGAGAAGTTGCTGCAATGATGGGCTGTGCCACATAGCTCCGACCACCTTCCGTCGGACGCTTCCCGACCAGCGATGAATGGGCCAGTCAATCTCACAGAGATTGGTCGAGTCCCATTACCATCGCATGAACCTGATGCTTCCGGCGTCATCATGGAGTTTATGTGAACCAACGGAGACAGTTTTGGAAAATATTTCCGCGGAATTCCCAAACATTCCAGAACCGATAATCACGGCTGCGAGATTATGCGTTCTTTCCCACTTTTGGCACAGGAATTGGCGCTGGCTGGTCGCGTAGTGGATGGTGCGGAATGTTTGCCCACGCCATGCCACACTCCATCAGGTCGGCAATCTTTTCGTCGAGATGCCCGCGGATCGATGCTGAAAGCTACTCGTAGCGACGGCGGCGAGAGAACAAATGTGTGAACGAGTGCATATGCACTCCTATTCAGACCGTAATACCTGCATGGGATCTATCGTGGCCGCCCGCAATGCGGGCGGCAGCGCTGCTGACAGACTGACAATTGCGAGAATGATACTCGACACCGAGAGAACTGTCGGAGTTGCAAGGCTCGCCTCCGTCCAATGCAGAACGACTTTGTTCAGGGGCCACGCATGCGGCGCTACCGAGGCACAGGCCCACCCCAATTGAGGCCCCGGCCGATAAGACCTGCCTCCGGAAGACGAATCCACGGGTTGCTCCCAGGGCTACGTGAATGGCAAGCTCCTTTGTAGTCTGAGAAACCGTGTACGAAATCACGCTGTACAGGCCGATAGAGGACAGCACTAATGCCAAAACGGCAAGAACAGAAAACAGAGAGGCGACAAAT
>JASHUH010000017.1 GCA_030040115.1 Acidobacteriaceae bacterium
AATTGTCATCAGCCACATGCAGCCTGCGCTTTCGTGATGGCAGTGGGTGCAGGCGTGAGTTATTGGCCGGCGCGGCCGGGCGACATCGGCGGATCTTAGGCAGACCTTGTCTATGAGTAGGGCGATGCAGGGGTGCGAGACTCCCGCGGCGCTAAGCAAACCGCACTTGCTGAAGGATCGTCATAGATTCTTCTGATAACTGATCTCCGGCAGTCTTCAGTTGTTGAGTCTCCGCCAGCCCACTCACTCAGAATCGGATTTGTCCTGCGAAGTCGGCTTAACTGATTTGAGAGGCGGGGCGTCCAATCAGTTTATCGGCCCGAAACCGCAGCCGCCGGCCAATACGGACTGCCCGCATGCGAGCCGCGCTCCTGTGGCTCGCGAAAATTACGATCTCCTTTAAAATCAGCAAGATATTCGCCTGCTCTCACGTATTATGGGTCTAGTTAGAGGTTAAAAGCGGTAGCGGAGCGCAAACTGCAATAATCGGGGAGACATCGCGCTCACTGCCTGTCCAAAACTGCTGCTAGAGATATTTCCCTCTACGGATGCGGCTCCGAAGAATTGCGCGTGGTTGAAGACATTGAAGGCTTCCGCGCGGAACTCCAAAGCATGATTTTCCGTCACGAGGAAGTTGCGCGAGAGTGTGGCGTCGATGTCTTCCATTCCAGGGCCGGAGAAGAAACGGCGCCGCGCGGCGCCCATGGTCCCAAGGGAGGGCAGGCTGAACTGCGAAGGATCGAAGACGAAATTTCCCGCGCGCGGTTTCGTGGCGATGCGCAGGGAAGCGCCGGTCCAGTTGGGTGTGTCCACGCCGTTGTTATTAATGCCGTTGGGAATGGTGCCGAGCAACGATGTGTCGTTGTTGTTGAGCAACGTAACCGGCAACCCGGAGGTGAAGCGCGCGATGCCCGCAGCAGCCCAACCGCTTTCGAGCGCGTGGAGCGTTGAACTCCTCGACGAGAGCGCGGGAAGCGCGTAGTGGAACGAGCCAACGAAGTTGTGACGCATGTCGAACGAAGACAGGCCGCGGCTGAGTGAGGGATTGACCGGGTTCACTGGCTCGGGCAGGCCGGTCGACTGATCGATGGACTTGGAGTATGTGTAGCTGGCGAGCAGCTCGAGCCCATGTGAGCGGTGGTTCAATGTGGCTTCGAACGCGTTGTAACCGGAGTTGGCGATGGTGCGCTGCAGTTCCACACTGCCGAACGCCGGGCCAAATTCCGTGCGCGCGGCCTGCTCGTTGAACGGCCCGCACGAAGAGCCAAGGCTGAGGCAGAGCGCGGGGTTGGCAGGGTTGGCCTCCTCCAAGACCAGCAAGTGATGCGCAGACGCACCCACATAGCTGAGAGTGGCCAGCGTAGCGCCGAACTGACGCTCAAAGCTCGCCATCCAATGCTCGGCGTAAGGCGTATCGTCATTCGGATCGACCGCTGGAATGCCGACGAGCGGCTCAAACTGGCTCCAGTCCACGTTTGCATTGGGATTGCTGCGGCTCGCGTCATAGGCCACCTTTTGCAGTGGAAAGCGCTGACCAGCATCGGCGCCCGTGGCTGCAACCGTGAATGGATCCGTGAAGAGCGGCGGTGCGGCGGAAGTGTATGTGTAACCGTACGGCGGATTGGCGCTCATGATCCCCGCCGAGAGCCCTTCATACGCCGTGTAGAACATGCCGTAGCCGAGGCGGATGCTCGTCTGACCCGCATCTCCGGTGAGCTTATGCAGCCACGGATCCGCGGGCGCAGGGGACCAAGCAATGCCGAGGCGCGGTGCAAAGTCGTTGCGTGCCGGCGCTAGCGAACGCGGCACACCGAGGTCGCCTGGAAACACCAGTCCCTCCGGTCCGCCGGGATAGACCTGCGACTGCTGGCCCTTCACCAGCGTTTGGAGCTGATTGAACTTTTCATCCCACGGGCGGATGCGATCCCAACGCGCGCCGTAGTTCACCGTTAGCTGCGGCGTGGCTTTCCAGCTGTCCTCTACAAACGCCGCCATGTAGAGGTTGCGATTGTAGAAGCTGTTGGCCTGGCCCTGCGTGTAGCTCGACGGCGCGCCAAGCAGGAAATCCGCAAAGTCGAGGCCGGTCTCCGATCCATTGAAGCCGAAGCTGCCATTGAAGACCACATCAGGATGCGTATTGATCTGGTTGGTATGGACCTCACCGCCGAACTTGAAGCCATGGGCGCCGAGGATGCGGGAGAAGGCGTCGCTGACTTCGCTGATGTTTTCTGCCTGGACGAGCGCGGTGGTGTCTACTCCCATGGTGAAGTCGTTGAAGGCAAGGTTTTCAATACCCTCGGTCGAGGGCTTCAACGGCACGATCCCAGTGAATCCTTGAGATGCGAGCGACGGCCCTACTCCGCCGCGCGGCTGACCCACGGCGTTGTCGTTGCGCATGTAGCTCAGGTGGAACTCATTGAGCGCCGCGCTCCCAACGGTGACGCTGTGGGCTAGGCTGGCAAGCTGAGCGCGGCCGTCCGAGGTTGCATCGAATCCGGGAACGCTGGCCCCGCCGGTTCCAGTGGGATAAGGGTTGTCGAGCGAGTAATTGTCAAGGAAGTAGTATGCGGTTAGCGTTCCCTTGTTGTGAGTCCAGTCGGCGCGCATCGCGCCCTTGTCGTCCTGCAGGGTCTCGGCCTGGGCGGCGGTGGCAAACAACGCCGAACCCGCGTTTGGTTTCGGAATGTACTGGAGCAAACTAAGCGCAGGCTTGGACCACGCGGATTGCGGAATCTGCCCGCTGGGAAAGACTTGCGCGTACGGTTCGCCTGTGGTGACGGTTTGGCTCAGCCGCGCTGAAAGGAGCGAAGCCCAATAGGGACCGCTCACGCTGCCGGTCAGAGGAATCTGGCTAAAGTCGCCCGAGCGCTCGGCCAGCGAGGGCACGGCGATGTTCCCCGTGTCGATGCCCTCAATGAGTCGCGTGCCCTGGTAATCACCGAAGAGATCCAGAGACTTGATTTGAAAGGCCGGACCGCCCAGAGTTGCGCCGAACTGATTCTGCCTGTACGCGGCCCGGCCTTGCGAAAAGTAGTTGCGCGCATCGAGCGCGGTGTTGCGCAGGAACTCAAACACGCTGCCGTGGAGCTGGGCTGTGCCGGCCTTCGTCACCACCAGAATTTGGCCGCCGCTCGAATTGCCGTACTCGGCGTCGAAATTGGATGTGAGCACGCGGAGACTGTCGATCGAGTCCAGGTTGGGGATGATCGAGGCACCCATGTTCACGTCCTCTTCCACATCGCTTCCGTTCACGCGGAAGCCATTCGTCGTTTCGCGCTGGCCGCTGATGGAAAGGTTCCCAGGATTGGCGTCACCACTCGGCGGCGTAGAGGCTACGCCGGTCATGATCACGGCGCCGGGTTGCGCGGTATTTTCTGGAACGATGCCCGGTTGCACGGCCATCAGGTCTGTGAAATTGCGCCCGTTCAGCGGCACGCTTTCGATCTTCTTCGTGTCCAGGTTCTCGCCAAGCTGGGTGCTGGTGGTCTCGGCCGCGAGGGCGTCGGCGGTCACTTCGACCGTTTGCGTCGTCGTCGCCACCTTGAGTTCGACATCTAACCCGGCCACGGGCGCGGAGTCATTGACAGTCACCGACCCGATGTAAGACATGAATCCCTCATCCTGAACCTTCACTTGGTAGCTGCCCGGTCCCGGAAGAATCAGTTTGAAGTCCCCATTCGCATCCGCCGGCACAGAAGGCGGCGGGGCTGTCTCAGAGGGTAAGACAGAAACCGTTGCGCCTGGCAGCACGCTGCCCGTTGGATCATGAACCGTACCGCTGATGGCGAATTGAGGACTTTGGCAGTGCCCAGCAATTAACTGAAGGCAAAGAATAAAAACGGCGATAGCGAATCGAACTTTCACGACGGGGGCAGCTTCCTTCGAACCGAGTTGCAACTCTGAACCGGGCCGATGGATGCAAGGTTTTTGAAGGCCGGCACAGTATGCGCTCAATTCGATCCACAATTGCTTCTTAGATATACGACAAAATAAGTCCTATTATTTCGGCAGTGATTTGGATCACACCGCATCGTCGTTCGAAAATCTGAGCCTCAGCTCGAAACCGTCGCATTTTTCGAACGATACGCGCTGCCGCTGGCGCGACTTCGCCCTAATCCGCAATACCGCTGCGAAGTGCCTCGAAGAGGGCGAGAGCAAGGGTCAAAGTTCGCGGTGTACGTCCGGCGCGCTCACGCCTGAACTGGCTTTGCCTCGACGATGCCCACATCGCTCCCAACCGGGTAGACTCCGGTCAGGCGAAAGCTTGCTGTTTCAAGAAGCCTTTTCCATTCATGCTCACTTCGTTCTCTGCCCCCGGTAACGGTTAGCATGTTGAGATCGCTCATCAGGTGGCTTTCCAGGTGCGGGTCTGCCTGCGAAATCAGTGGTGGCAATATGAATTCGATGATCAGCAAAGCGCCGGTCTCCGGAATCACCGCGCGGCAGTTTCTGAGAATGGTGATCGCGTCTGCATCTCGGCGCCCGTGGAGAACATGTTTCAGCATGTACACATCGGCGCCGTCTGGGACCGATCGCGTCAAATCCGCGGCCAGCAGTTTGCAGCGGGAGAAAACCTTTTCGTCAGCGAAGCGCGGCCTCGCTGCCTCTACGCTGGCCTGGAGGTCAACAAGCATGCCTTGAAGGCGGGGATAAAGCTCCAGCACGGCAAGAATCAGGGAGCCCCCGCCACCCCCAAGATCGGCGACCACGTTCGCGCCCGAAAAATCCCACGCTCTCGCGATGGGAGCGTAATCTTCCGCAGGGGCCGTACCCATGACGGCACGAAAGATCGAGTTTGCTTCAGGATCTTGTGACCAGCGGGACGGCGCCTTCGGATCACGCACCTGCGCGGCAGGCTTCCCCGTTCGAACGCAATCGGTCAACATGGACCACTCGTCGGCGAGCAGATCGGCCCAGAAAACGATGGCCGGCCACACCGATTCGGCGATGTCCTTTCGGAGCGGTCTTCCGAAAGAGGTTAACCGAAAGTGTTTCGGCGCCGTCTCTTCGGTAACGCCGATGCTGGCCAGAGCACGCAGCAGACGATAAAGAGCGTCGGCATCCGCTCGACAGCTTTCGGCCAGGTGCTCGACGCTGCTCACTTCATCTCCGAGGGCATCGGTAATGCCGATACGTGCAGCCGCGCAAAGCACCCGGCTGCGGGAATACGCCATTGCCATTTCGACGAGTCCTGTATTCGCCGTGACATTGCCGATTCCGCCGCCAGGTCGGGTCATGGAGACACCTCACATCCATCTTAAAAGAAGGAAAAATCGGCAAGTGTTGAATAGCTCGTCAATTCGAGCTCATAGGTGATCAAAAGGCGCGCCATTTCTTCAATCAGTTCGCAAATTGCTCGATCGCACACCGCTGCTCCCATTGCTTAGCCGTTCAGTTAGAAGTTGAATTTCAACGCCCCTTGCAATATGCGCGGAGGCGCGGCGCTGATGACATTCCCGAACGTTGTGTCGCCGATGTCGCTATCGACCGCCTGCGGGCCGAAGAATTGTGCGTGATTGAAGACATTGAACGCCTCCACCCGAAACAGCAGGCTCTTCGACTCGGTAAAAGGCAGATTCTTCGCGACCGCCATGTCATAGTTATCCTGCCCGGGGCCATAAAAGAACCGGCGCTTCGACGTGCCTGGTTCACCTGAAGCGTTCATGCTGAATGCCGTCGTGTTGAAATAGTTGTTTCCCTTCCCGCGTGGATTCTGGTTCAGCTTCAGCGGGCCGCCATTATAATCGGGCTCATCGATGCTCGAGTTGTTCACGCCATTCGGATTCGTTCCGATCAGAGAGTTGTCGCCATTGTTGATCATCGTGACCGGGAAGCCCGTCGAGAAATGGGTAATTCCCGAGAGCGACCAGCCCTTTGTCAAACGGCTGGGAGGAAAGAACTGATCGAAGGGAAGCTGATAGTCGTAGCTGACCACGAAGCTGTGTTTCAGGTCGTAAGAAGAAATGGCGTAGCTCAGCGCCGGTTCAAAGGGATTAACTTCCTCGCCGATGTTCGATGACTGGTCCATTGATTTGCTGTAGGTGTACGAGGCGTTCTCAGGCTCAGGCAGAAAGCGGGATCGCCAGGGTTCGGCTCGATCAGCACCTGCTGCCGATGCGAAGAAGAGCCGATGTAGCTCGCTCCAAAGACGGTCTTCGGACCGGCCCGGCGTTCAACCGACAGCGCCCACTCCTCGGTATAGGGGGTGTGATTATGTATGTCGTATCCTGGTATACCGCTGATGGGCTCGAAAGCAGCCCAGTTGATGTCAGAATCGGGATTGCTGCGCGATGAGTTGAGGCGAGCAAAGGTGTACGGAAACGGTTGGCCGTTGCTGGTTCCGTCTGCCGCATTAATGAAGGGGGTTGCAAACAGCCCCCCCCACGTGTATTCCAGTCGACCCGAGATCCGGCCTTGTCGCGCACCGTCTGGTTATATGAGGAGGTGGCGAAGGCGCCTGCGGCGGTATTCGGCGCGGGAATGTATTCGAGCAGGCGTTGCGCCGGAATGGACCATGCTCTTTGCGGAATCAGGGCTTTCGGGAAGACGCAGCTTGTGGATGAGGCGCAACCGGGCAGGTAGTACGGCTCTCCAGACGTAACTTGATAGCCGAGCCTTTGGCTAAGGATATTTGCGAAGTAGGGGCCACTCACGACGCCACTCAACTGATTGCCACGGGAACCGGTCGTGAAATCGGAGAGATTGCCGGTGCGATCCGCAGCAGATGGCACGGCAATGTTGCCGGTATCGACCCCTTGTGTCTGCCGGGTTCCCTGGTAGTCAAGGAAGAAGAAAAGCTTGTTTTTGCGGATAGGACCGCCGAAGGTTCCGCCGAACTGGTTCCGCCGGAAGGCTCCGCGCGCAGGCGAGAAGAAGTTGCGAGCGTCAAGATCGGTGTTGCGCAGGAATTCGAAGGCGTCTCCATGAATGGCGTTGCCGCCCGATTTTGTGACGACGTCGAAATTACTTGTGATGATGCGGAACTCGGCGATCGAGTCGAGATTGAGAATCACTGCCGCGCCGGCATTGACGTCTTCTTCGACATCGCTTCCGTTCACGCCGAAGTAGTTGGCGGTTTCCTTCTGTCCGTTGACGGACAGGTTGCCGGGATTGAGCGTGCCGGAAGGGTCGAGGATTGTCGCGCCGACGTCCTGCACGGTGCTGCTTGTGATCGCCATCTCCGGCGCCACGCCGGGTTGCAGCGAAAGAAGGTCGGTATAACTCCGGCCGTCGAGTGGCGCCGCAGTTATCTCGCGACCAGTGATGACCTGTCCAATCTGTGTGTTCTCGGTTTCAATATGCAGCGTGCTGTCGGTGACGGTCACGCTCTGCGAAACGCTGCCGACGCTTAGGGACCCACTGAAGAACTCCCCAATCCACAACTGAAGCGGGTAGTGTGGAGTGAGGAGATCGATCACGCATGGGGCAGCTTACGTTGGCTCAGCAGGCAGAGTTTCAACGCTACTCGAAGCAGACCCGGCGGGAGCAGTTTG
>JASHUH010000149.1 GCA_030040115.1 Acidobacteriaceae bacterium
GAGAATCACACCCCCATCGGAGCGTTCAAGCTGCGCGGAGCGCTCGTTTACGTTAGTTGGCTGAAAGATTTACAGGGGAAATTGAAAGGAGTTATTGCAGCTACCCGCGGCAATCATGGCCAAGGCATCGCCATGGCTGCGCGGCTCCATGGTTTTCCGGCCTTCGTGGTCGTGCCACACGGCAACAGCGTAGAGAAGAACCGCGCCATGCAGGCGCAAGGCGCCGAACTGATCGAGTACGGCCGCGATTTTCAGGAATCGTTGGAATTTGCACGCGATCTTGCCGGCGAGCGTGGTCTCGCCTTCATTGAATCCTTCCACGAGCGGCTTGTCATGGGCACAGCGACCTACGCTCTGGAGCTCTTCGAAAGCGAACCGCTCCTCGATCTTGTCTATGTCCCCATCGGTCTCGGTTCGTCCATCTGCGGCATGGCGGCGGCGCGGAATGCACTGGGCCTGGCAACCGAGATCGTCGGTGTGGTCGCCGCCGACTCGCCCTCTTACGCGTTCAGTTTTCAGCAACGCAGGCTCGTCGAAGCCCCATCGCGCACCGTGCTCGCCGACGGCCTTTCCTGTCGGGTTCCTCATGCAGACGCACTCGACACCATCCTCGATAATGTAGCGCGCATTGTCCAAGTCTCCGAAGAAGAAATTGCCCACGCGATGCGCGCCTACTATGAAGATACTCATAACCTCGCGGAGGGCGCCGGAGCCGCTGCCCTGGCCGGCGCGCTTCAGGAGAAAAATCTGCTCCATGGCAAACGCGCGGGCATTGTCCTCACCGGCGGCAACGTTGATCGACCGACCTACGTGGCCGTACTCAATTCCCGATCCACAGAGGGCAGAAAAGCATGAACGAAGTCAGAAACGAACCCGTCAACAAGCCGAAGAACGAAAATCAGGAAAGCCTCACGCCGATCATGCATCCGGCCCAGAACCGCTGCTTTGGCTGCGGACTAGCCAACCCCTCAGGTCTGCGCCTCGAATTTCTGCTCGCCGCCGATGGCTCTATAGTCTCTTTACCGGTGATTCTCGAAACCTTTGAAGGCCGCCTGGGCTGTCTCCACGGCGGCATCATCGCCACGCTGCTCGATGAGGTGATGAGCAAAGCTGTCCGCGCCCAGGGCCACTCGGCGATGACACGGCATCTCCAGGTCGACTATCTTCGCCCCGTCCCATCCCTCGCCCCTTTGCGTGTCGAGGGCCGCGTGCTCCGCAGCAAGGGCCGCAGCCATTGGACAGAAGCCCGAATCCTCAACGCGGAGGGGGCTATGCTGGCCCACGCCAAAGCGATCTTCGTTGAGCCCCGGCGGTCAAATTGAAACCGCTTTGCGGCTCGCTTCCGACAAACGCGTAATCCACTGCCAGCCTCCGCCCACCCCCCCCCATCCAACGGCTTTTCCCCGCAGTGTCAATATTGAGCTATGATGGGCCTGCTCCGCACAAATGGAGGATTTGTCATGCATTCCATTTCTCGTCGCTCGTTTGTCGCCGGGTCGCTGGCCACAGCCGGCGCGGCGGTTCTTAGCCGTTCTGGCGCGGCTTCGGCGCCTTCCACCCAGGGCGGGTCCACTCAGTTGACGCAGTTCGATTACGGGGCTGTGCAATTGCTCGAAGGTCCGCTACTGGAACAGTTTCGCGCCAACCATGCCTATTTTTTCGCTCTGGACGAGGACTCGCTGCTTAAGCCGTTTCGGCAAAAGGCCGGACTTTCAGCGCCTGGAGAAGACATGGGCGGCTGGTATAGCTGGTCAGACGAATTCGATCCACCCAACAACATGACCGGCTACGTTCCCGGTCATTCATTTGGCCAATATGTGTCGGGACTTGCCCGCGCCTATGCCGCCACGGGAGACAGGCCCACGCAAGCCAAGGTTCACCGTCTGGTCGAAGGCTTTGCCGCCGCTATTTCTGCAAAGTTTTACGCTGACTATCCGCTGCCCGCCTACACCTTCGATAAGAGCAACTGTGGTCTTATCGACGCGCATCAGTTCGCCCAAGACTCCGATGCGCTTCCCGCGTTGGCGCGGCTTACGGATGCGGTGCTGCCCTATTTGCCGCCTAAGGCTCTGACCCGACCCGAGATGGCCGCGCGGCCGCACCCCAACGTCGCCTATACCTGGGACGAGAGCTACACCTTGCCGGAGAATTTATTTCTCGCCTATCAGCGTTCCGGCGACAAGCGCTATCTATTCCTGGCCCAGCGTTTCCTCCAAGACCAGGACTATTTCGACCCCCTTGCCGCCGGCGACAATGCCCTTCCCGGCCGGCACGCCTACAGTCACGTGAACGCGCTCAGTTCCGCGGCGCAAGCGTACCTCGTGCTCGGCAGCGAAAAGCATCTCCGCGCCGCGCGCAACGGCTTCGGCTTTGTCGTCGCGCAGAGCTTCGCCACCGGCGGCTGGGGACCGAACGAAACCTTCTGCGAGCCGGGCAGTGGCGTGCTAGGTCAGAGCCTCGGCAGCACCCACGCCAGCTTCGAAACTCCCTGCGGCGCTTACGGCCACTTCAAAATTGCGCGATACCTCTTGCGTATCACCGGTGATAGCCGGTACGGCGACAGCATGGAAAAGGTTCTCTACAACACGGTTTTGGGCGCCAAGCCGCTTCAGCCCGGCGGGTTCGCCTTTTATTATTCCGATTACAACAACCGCGGCGCCAAGGTCTATTACCCCGAGCGTTGGCCTTGTTGCTCGGGAACTTTTCCCCAGATCACTGCCGACTACGGAATAAGTTCCTATTTCCGTTCCCTCAGCAGCATCTACGTGAATCTCTTTGTTCCCTCGCGCCTCCAGTGGCGTCAGAACGGTGCGCGTTTTGCGCTGGAGCAGCGCACGCAGTATCCCTACGCATCCGGCGTCGAGGTGCGTATTGAGGCAGAACGCCCCGAAACTTTCGTCATCGCGCTGCGCGTTCCGGCCTGGGCCGGCAAGAGCTCGTC
Source organism: Acidobacteriaceae bacterium (assembly GCA_030040115.1). Taxonomy (GTDB): domain Bacteria; phylum Acidobacteriota; class Terriglobia; order Terriglobales; family Acidobacteriaceae; genus Telmatobacter. The sequence goes on from JASHUH010000149.1 coordinate 2,942, forward strand.
AGTCTCGCTCAACGGCCGCTCCGTGGCGGCCGATCTGCAACCCGGAGCTTTTCTACCTTTGCGCCGAGAGTGGAAAGACGGCGATCGCATCGAATACTCCCTTGATCGGACGCTTCGCCTGGAAGCGGTCGACGCGCAGCACCCTGACACGGCGGCGCTGCTGTCGGGGCCGCTTACCCTCTTTGCCATCAACGCGACGGAAAGCCGCTTTACCCAGGCGCAATTGCTGGCGGCCAAGCAAGTCGGCGCACCCGCGGCGCAATGGAGGGTCGAGTCGGAATCTGCGCCGGTGACCTTTCTTGCCTTCCCGTCCATCGAAGATCAGCAGTACCGGCTCTATCATGAGCTCCAGTCCTGAGGTTCGAAACGCGTTAT
>JASHUH010000150.1 GCA_030040115.1 Acidobacteriaceae bacterium
TCTACGGCGTTTGGCGCGCCCTCACCGGCGACATCGGCGATGGCATTTGGATCGCCCTCATCGGCTGGTTTCTTGAAAGCGCCGCGGGCAGCCAGTTGCAGCAGGAATCCGTCAAAACCCTGTTGGATGGCCATCGCGTCGTCGACGCCATGGAGCGCAATTTTGTCCAGATCCCGGGCTACGTCTCGGTCCAAGACCTCGTCGAACACGGCCTGACTCCGGCCAAATCGCGCTTCGCCATCGTCACCACGTCCGGGGCCCCGGCAGGCATGGTCACCTTCTCCGGCATTCGCGAAATTCCCCGTCAGGAGTGGCCCAGCACGCCGGCCTCGCAAATCATGGTTCCTTTTCAGAAACTGGCCACGACGCAACCCGACGCCGTTCTCTGGTCCGCACTCGAGAAAATGGGCCGCGACGGCGTTAATCAACTCCCTGTCCTCGACGCGAACGGCGTGGTTGGCGTGCTGTCGCGCGAAGATATTGTGCATTACCTGTCCGGATTGCGGTCCATGGCCGCGTAGGATGGCCCCATCCGGCATCCAAATACTCAACCGGAAGAGCCTGGCGCAATCAGTGCTCGCTCCATCGAACCAAAGGGAGGATTCGACATGAATTACCCGCGGAAGAGTTTTCCATACTGGACGCTGATTGTCATCGCGGCTGCTCTGGTCTTCGGAGGCTTACTCCGCGCTGGCGTCTTGCGCCTGTCCGGCTACCAGATTCACGCCGCCCCGGCGGTCACGGTCCAGGAGGCGCAATCGGCCCCTCCCGTCAGCCTCGCCGGTTTCAAAAACGGCTTCGCCTCCATCATCGATCCGGCCCTGCCCGCCGTGGTCAATATCTCCTCGACCAAGGTGATTAAGGAGAAGCAACAGCCGGACATCTTCAACGATCCCTTCTTCCGTCAATTCTTCGGCAATCAGTTCGGACAGCAACCGCAGGAGCAACAGCCCCAAAGCGAACACGAGTACAGCCTGGGTTCCGGCGTGATCGTCAACCCTGACGGGTACGTGCTCACCAACAACCACGTGGTCTCCGGCGCTTCCGACGTCGAGGTTTACACGCTCAGCCACAAGGAATACAAAGCCAAAGTCATCGGCACCGATCCCCGCACGGATATCGCCGTTCTCAAGATCGACGCCATGGGCCTGCCCACGCTCACCCTTGGCGACTCTTCCAAGCTCAAGGTCGGCGATCTGGTCTTCGCCATCGGCGATCCCTTCGGCATCGGCGAAACCGCCACTATGGGCATCGTGAGCGCCACCCAGCGCGCCCTCGGCGGACAAATCGAGCACTATGAGGACTTCATCCAGACTGACGCCGCCATCAATCCCGGCAACTCCGGCGGCGCGCTCATCGACATTCGCGGCGACATTATCGGCATTAACACCGCCATCCTCTCCGGCGGGGGCGGCAATCAGGGCATCGGATTCGCCATCCCCATTGACCTCGCCCACCACATCATGGACCAGATCGTCGAGCATGGCAAAGTCATTCGCGGCTATCTCGGCATCACCATTCAGCAGGTCAATCCCGACATGGCCAAGGCCTTCGGCTTGAGCCAGGGAGGTGGCGCGCTGGTCGGCGATGTTTCACCCAACGGTCCCGCCGCCAAGGCCGGCATTGAGCGCGGCGACATCGTCCTCCAGCTCAACGGAACCCCCGTCACCTCGCCCGACGATCTCAGCTTGCGCGTCTCTGAAATGGCCCCCGGCTCCGTCGCCCATCTCCAGGTCTACCGCAACGGGCATACCCAGGAAATCGACGTCACTCTCGACGCCTTCCCTGAGAATGCCCAGACCGCGCAGAACAACAACGAGAACCAGGGACCCTCCGGCTTAAAGGGCCTTCAGGTCCAGAACCTCACTCCCGATATCCGCCAGCAGCTCAATCTCCCCGCCACCACCACCGGGGTCGTGATCAGCCAGGTCGATCCCGACAGCGCCGCCGCCCAGGCCGGCATCCAGCAGGGCGACGTCATCCAGGAAGTCAACCGCAAACCCGTCCACAACGTCGACCAGTACCAGCAGGCCCTCTCTGGATCCGCCAACCAGCCCGTCCTCCTGCTCCTCGATCGGGGCGGGACCACGCTCTTTGTCGTCGTCCAACCGCAACAATAACCCCAACCACCCGCGGCCGCGCTTCGCCATTTTCCCGCGAAGCGCCGCCGGCGGCGCTCAACCCTCCGCAAGCCCCGCTGCTCCGCACCTTACCTCCGCTCAGCTCCCTCCGCAGCCCGGATATACTGTCCGCGTAAGTTCTCCACCTCCGCGCCGCTGGACATTCTCCCGCGCCACGGATTACATTGTGAACTCGCGAGCCGTACCGCGCGATTCCTACGCTCATCGTGAATTAAACTAGCTGCTTTCCTAGAATTAGGCGCGGAAGCCGCCCAGCCAATACCACTGCGAGGTTCCATGGCTCCCAATCGAACTCAAATCGAAGCCGCTCCCGAACTCACGGAGCAGGCGACGGGCAAGTCTTCCATTTTCTTCTTCGCCTCCGTGCTCGTCGTCATCGCCGGCGTCATTTTCCTTTTTGTCACCAACCCTGCCCATGGCCGCTGGCTCCAGGGCTACGATCCGCTCGGCCCCTGGTGGGTTTCGACCATCCTCGCCGCGCTGCCCATCGTCGTTCTCCTCGGAGCCATGGCCATCCTGCGCGTTAAGGGCCACGTCGCCGCCGTCGCCGGTCTCGCCACCGCACTTCTGATCGCTATCGCCGTCTTCCACATGCCCGCGCGCCTCGCCTTTACCGCCGCTTCCTACGGCGCCGGCTACGGCCTCTTCCCCATCTGCTGGATCATCCTCCCCGTCATCTTCCTTTACGACCTCACGGTCAAAACCGGCCAGTTCGTCACCCTTCAGGAGAGCCTCACCAACATCACGGACGATAGCCGTCTTCAGCTTCTCCTCATCGCCTTCGCCCTCGGCGCGTTTTTTGAGGGCACCGCCGGCTTCGGCACCCCCGTGGCCGTCTGCGGAGCCATCCTCATCAGCCTCGGCTTTCGTCCTCTCCAGGCCGCCGGTCTATCGCTGCTGGCCAACACCGCTCCCGTGGCCTTTGGCGCCCTCGGCATCCCCATCGTCGCCCTCCACGGCGTCACCGGGCTCAATATCTTCGCCCTCTCCAAAACCATTTCCGTCATCCTGGCTCTTTTCTGCGCCTTGATTCCCTTCTGGCTCATCTGGGCCTATGCCGGCTTTCGCTCCATGCTTGAAGTCTGGCCGCCCATTCTCGTCGCCAGCCTCACCTTCGCCTTCGCGCAGTGGTTCATGGCCACCTACAATGGGCCCACTCTCGTCGCCATCGTCTCCGCCACTTCCACCATCGTCGTGCTGATCGCTTTCCTCCGCTTCTGGAAACCCAAGCGCGTCCTCAACGCCAAGGGCGAAGACGTCACCGGCAAAACCCGCCATCGCTACGAACACGGGGGCGCCAAAATCTTCAAAGCATGGCTGCCTTGGCTCATTCTAAGCGTCATCGTCTTCCTCTGGGGCATTCCGCAAATTTCCTCGTGGCTCGACGCCCGCACCACCATGAAACTCATCGTCCCCGGCCTCCACAATGTCATCCAGCGCGTTCCCCCCGTCGTCGCCAGGCCCACTCCCGAGACCGCCGTCTTCACCTTCAATTGGCTCACCGCTTCGGGTACGGCCATCCTCATCGCCTCCATCATCGCCGGGCTGCTCATGGGCATCCGTCCCGGGTCCCTCTTCACTTCTTTCTTCAAGACCTGCTTCAACATCCGCTTCGCCATCGTCACCATTGCCGCCATGCTCGGCCTGGGCTACATCACCCGCTACTGCGGTCTGGACGCCACCCTCGGCCTTGCTTTCGCGCGCACCGGCTCGCTCTATCCCTTCTTCGGCGCCCTCATTGGATGGCTCGGCGTGGCCAGCAGCGGTTCCGACACCGCGTCCAATGTCCTCTTCGGCAGCCTGCAACAACTCACTGCGCAGCAAGTCGGGGTTTCGCCCATACTCATGGCCTCTGCCAACTCCGCCGGCGGCGTCATGGGAAAGATGATCGCCGCGCCCTCGGTCGTCGTCGCCAGCACCGCCACCAACAGCTACGGCCAGGAAGGCACGATCCTGCGCTTCGTCATCCTTCACTCCATCGCCCTCGCCTGCCTGGTCGGCGTCGTCGTCTATCTCATGGCCTACGTCCCTCCCTTCACTGCCCTCGTCGCACGCTAAAAATCTCGACGCCCCATCCTCGACGCCGGGCACCCCGGGTACCGCTTTTGGGACCCGGGAAACTGCAATGTCGTACCATTTCCAGGCGAGGAAACCAAACCATGCGCGTCTGTTTTCTTCTTCAGATCCGGCCCGATCGCATCGCCGAATACAAAGCCCGCCACGCCCAGGTCTGGCCCGAGATGCTCGATGCCCTCCGCCAGACCGG
>JASHUH010000018.1 GCA_030040115.1 Acidobacteriaceae bacterium
CAGCGCCAACCAGGGAATCGCCGGCAGCCACGGCAAGACCGCAATGGCTTTGAAACCGCCCCCCAGCGGTTCCTGCGGCTTGTGCGCGCACACCAGCGTCGCAATGCCCATCGCGATAACTGCGAACGCAAAGATGCCTCGCCCTGCGCCCAGCGCCAGGTCGATTCTGCGATTCAGTTGCGGATTCAAAACCAGGGCTCCCGTCGCCATGCGTAAGCTCCTCGGGTCTGGATTGAATTGAGGGAAAGTCTTACACAGCCACCATAAAGCTGTCTTCTGTGCGCGTGACCGCATGGTACAGCGTGTCGCGCTCGATCGGAACGCGGCCGGCTTCCGTAATGAGGCGGCAAAGTTCTTTGCGGGTGAGGCCCTGCGGGGTGGTGGCGCCGGCATCGTGGTAGATTTTCTCTTCGATGACGGTGCCATCGAGATCGTCGGCGCCGAAGCGCAGCGCAATCTGCGCGATCTTTGGGGTGAGCATCTGCCAATACGCCTTGATGTGCGGGAAATTGTCGAGCACGAGGCGACTGACGGCGATCTGGCGGATGTCGGTGAGACCGGTGGTGACAGGGAGGTGGCCGAGCGGCGTGTTTTGGGGATGAAAGGCGAGCGGGATAAAGGTTTGAAAGCCTCCGGTGTCCTCTTGGAGAGCGCGCAATTTAAGAAGATGGTCTACGCGGTCGGCGTCATTTTCGATGTGGCCGTAAAGCATGGTCGCGTTCGATTTAAAGCCGAGCCGGTGCGCGGTGCGGGCGGTCTCCAGCCACTCCTGGCCGTCGATCTTGTGGTCGCAGATGATAGAGCGAACGCGCGGCGCGAAGATTTCCGCGCCGCCGCCAGGCATGGAATCGACCCCGGCTTCGCGGAGTTTGAGCAGGGTCTGCTCGACAGAAATTTTGGCGCGACGGGCGAGATATGCGATCTCGACCATCGTGAAAGCCTTAATGTGGACGCGCGGAAACCGCTCTTTGAGGCCACGCACCAAATCGAGGAAAAACTCGAAGGGCAAGTCGGGGTGAAGACCGCCGACAATGTGAAACTCAGTGACCGCCTCGGAGTAGCCGGAAGCCGCGGTTTGCCAGGCCTCTTCCAGGGCCATGGTGTAGCCGGCGGGATCGCCTTTTTTGCGCCCAAAGGCGCAAAGTTTGCACGCGGCCACGCAGACATTGGTGGGGTTGATGTGCCGATTGACATTGAAGTAAGTTACATCGCCGTGCAGCCGCTCGCGCACGTGATTGGCGAGCCAGCCCACGGCCAGGACGTCATGCGAGGCGTAAAGCGCGAGAGCGTCGGCTTCGTCGAGCCGTTCCTGGGTGAAAACCTTCGCGGCTACCGGCTCGAGCCGCCGGTCATAGGTTCGAAAATCCGCACGCGCGCTGGTGTCCACAGAGATTGCCCTCCACTGATTTGATGATACCGAAGCGCGGCGGGCCGCCGTGGATCCCGCTTACGCTGCGGTCAGTGCTTGGCCGGAGGGGTGGCGCTGCGCGCATCCTCCATGACCGCGGGGTGAGGCTGGACCAGCACCCCATCGGCGAGTGTGGCTGCGACCAGCCGGTCGCCGGCAGCGCGGATGAGAGCAATATGGTAACCGGTTTGCCACCATTTCCAGGTCATGGTTTTGGGATCGATGGCGAAAATCTGGTCGCTGGAGCGGGAGCTGACCAGGATTCGTTTGAGCGGCGCGTCGTAGCTCAGGTCGTCGACGTCACGGAAGGGAAGGCGTTCAATCCAGAGCCAGGATTTGCCCTGATCGCGAGTAAAATAGACGCCTTCGCGCGCGCCCAGCCACAATGTGCCGTCAGGCGAGAACACGATGCGATGGATGCGCGTGAGCATGGTAGGCAGGCCCAAAGGCTGCCAGGTCTTGCCTTGGTCGCGCGAAAGAACCACGCCGCCGGACCGCGCCGCCGCAACCAGGTTCCCTTGCACAGCGACGGAAATGTAGTCGCTGGCGCCCATCACCGGACCGCCTTGCCAGGTCGCCCCCTTGTCGTGACTGGTAAGCAGCCCATAACTGGTGGCGGCCACCCACACGTCGCCCGCCACATCGATCGAAAATACGTTGCCATCGAGTTCGACGACGGGCGCCTTCTCTGTCTTTTCGACGTTGACGCGGGTTCGATAGTGGGTCTCGGTCACCGTTTTCACCACGGTGTTGGCGATGGCGCTGCGCGGCTCCCAGCGCACTGCGGTGGCGGAAACATTCCCGCTGGCGGGCGGGTCGAGAACGAAGATGCCGTCGTTGGTGCCCGCGAGCAGGGCGCCGTCCTCGGTTTGCGCCAGCGCGAAGACATCGCGGCCATCCAGGCCCGCGCCGGTTTGCCTCCAGGTATTGCCGCCGTCATCGGAAACGAAGACGCCGCCATAAGTCTTGTCGTTCACCACTCCGGCGTACAGGCGCTGAGGATCGGAGCGATCCACCAGCAGCGCGTCCACCTTGCGATCGGAGAATCCGGTGTTCGACGACTGGAAGGTCTTCCCGCCATCCTGGCTGGCCAGCACTCCGCCACGATCGGTGGCAAGCAGCACATGATTCGAGTCGCGCGGATCGACGTATACGTCGTTGACGATAATGTCGTCGCCGGTCATGCGGCGGAAGGTGCGGCCTCCGTTGACGGTTTTGTAGAGGCCCTCCGTGGTTCCGGCGTAGACGATGTCGCGGTTTTCCGGATCCTGAGCAAGCACCCGCGTTCTCCTGGCGCTCGAAGGAATGCCCTGGATCTTGTGGAAGAGCAAGCCCGCGTCGAGACTCTTATAAATGCCGCTGCACGCGCTTAAATAAAGAGTCCGCGGCCGCTCGGGGTCGATAACCATCGAAAACACGTCGGAATCGACGATCAGGCCGCGATCGATGTGCCGCCAGGTTTTGCCCCCGTCCGTGGTTTTCCAGGGTAAGTGCCAAGTGCCTACGTACACGATATCGGAATTGTTCGGGTCGACGGCGAGCGAGGCGAGCTCATGAATTTCGCGGCTGCCGGCGGGACTGATCCGCTCCCAGGTCGCAGTCCCGTCGGCGCTGCGGAAAACGCCCTCGAAAGTTCCGGCGTAAAAGATGCGCGGATCGGAAGGAGATTGGGCGAAGGCGTGAATGGCCTGCCCGTGCAGCCCGGAAACCTCGGTCCAGTTTCGGCCGGCGTCGCGGCTTACCCATAAGCCGCCGTCGCTGCGATCGGCCCACCAGCCGGCGGCGTAAATCGTCGTGGGGCGCTGGGAGTCCACAACGATATGATCGAGGATCAGGCCATCGGAGGAGCCGAGCCTGGTCAGATGGTGCCAGGATGCGCCGCCATCGTTGGATTCGTAGATCCATCCCGCCGTAGTGCCCAGGTAAAGGTGGTTGGGTTGGCCGGGAACCGCGGCGAAGGCGCGAGCATCGCCGCCTGCCGGGCCGACGGTGACCCAATTTTCTTGCGCCGGCAGCTTACCCTGGCCGGCCGCGAGCAGCATCACCAAGGAAATGAAGGCAAGGGGCCGCAAAAAACGGCGCCATTTGACACCCTTCGACCGAAAAATCATGGGAAAAAAGGCCCTCGGGAGATCCTCCCATTAAGTATACAGAGAAAGATTTTTGTGCGAACCATTTCTGCAGCCCGGTTGCAAAGTTGGGCGCCGGAGCTGCAATGTTTCAGAAGCGGAGAAACGCGCCCACCATCGGCTCGGCGGTTTGAGTAAATGCATCGGTCGAGGTATAGACATTGGTGAGGTTAGCAGCTTTATACAGATTGCCGCGATATTGGAAGCGCAAACCAAGGTGTGGGAGCAGCGTCCAGTCGAGTCCGGCGCCGTAAACAAAGACTGCCTTGGTTACGGTGTGGGTGGTGACGCCGGCAACGCCTACGGAACCGGTATTGGCCTCAGGCACATTGAGGAGTAAGCCTCCGCCAGCTAACGCAAATGGCCTCAAATTGGCGACGCGGATCGAAACCAGCCAATCGCCGGTGATTTCATGGGCATCCGCCGGAACGGTTTCGGAACCGCAAGTAACTGCGCCCGATCCGCAAGTTACCTGCTGGGTGTATTTTTGATTGGCGCGGTTATAGGAGTACGTGGCTTCGTAGCCGACCAGCGGATTGCGAATGTGCCGCAATTGGAGCAGCACGCCGGCCGAATTCGAGGGGCTTTGCGTAGTCCCGTTGCCGCTGACCGATGGAGTGAACGCCCCGTAAACGCTTGCCGCTACGTCGATCTGGGCCTTGGTGGTCGGGCTGAAAAGCGCCGACAGCCCGGCCAGAATAAAACAAAGCTTCATCCGACGTAGTTGCATTGTGCAATTCCTCCCCAATCGACAGGCTTTGGCCGGAGTGGAAGAGACCAGGCGAAAACGGGAGAAGCAGTCGCCCCAGTCGTTTTCCTTTTGACGGAGCAGAGAAAAATCGGACTGCCGGCGCAGGATAGAAACCATCCTCAAAAAACCAGGAGGCTGACCGGCAAAACAGTCAGCCTCCCATTCGTTGCCAAGAATTGGCTAAATGATTGCCCGCCCACCCGCCATGTTTTCTCATGGCGGGTATGACGAAGTTTTTCACCTCCGGCGCAAAACCGGAAAGGGTGGGGTTAGTGACCGCCTGCAGGCGCCGTACGCGCTCTGCCGCGGTGACGCATGGGCAGCGGATGGCGCACCTCAGGTTTGATGGTTGACTCGTCCACCGGCGTCGTTCCGGACACGTCGGACTCGAAGTTCGCGCCCGCCGGCACCAGGTAATCTTGCGCTTCCTGGCCGTCGGTGTCGCTGGTGGCAACGCTGATGCGCGAGGCGTCGATGCCCTGCTGCGTCACCAGGTAGTCCTTGGCGTTGACCGCACGCTGCGCGGCATAGTGCTCGACGTGGACGCGGCGGTTGCGTTGTTGGCGCGCCTCTTCTCTTTGCTCGAGTTCCTTTTCGTGCGCATTGGATTCGCCGACAATCTCGAGCTTGGCGTCGGCCTGCTGCTTGAGGTCGAGAGCCACCTGGTCGAGGCAGGCCTTGGCTTCGTTATCGACGCGGGTTGGACGCCGCTTATCGGTAGAGAAGCTGAGCGAGCACAGCGCCTGGGTGTGCGGTTGCGGCGGCGGAGGCGGCGCCACGATGGTCACCGTGGTGTTGGCGGTGGCCGTGTGGCCCTTATCGTCGGAGACGTTACAGGTTATACCGACAGCGCCGGTTGGCGCGCCTGCCGAGCTGTATTCCGCCGTGGTTCCGGTGCCGGAGATGGAGCCTGCCGTAGCCGAGTAGCTGTACGTAAGCGGCCGGTTCTGCGGACTCACGCCAGTGGCCGTAATGGTGGCGGTGCCTCCGGGCTGAATGGTGGTGGGATTCACCGAGCAACTGATGGTCGGCGGCTCGAATTCCTTGACGGTGTAGCTGGCCGAAGCAGTCGCGGTCTCCCAAGGCTTCAGACCCTCTTTGCCCTTCTTGCCTTCCTTGACCGTGCTCTGCGCCGAATAGTTGCCGGGCGCCAGATCGGCAGTGGCGACAGTGGCGGTGTTTCCATTGCCCGTGACGCCGGTTCCGGACCAGCTATAGATGACGTTCTCCTTGGGATTGAGATTTCCCGCCGAACAGTTGACGGTAACGGGCTCGCCGGGGAAAACTGCGGTGGGGCTGGCGGTGCAGGCGTAGGTGACCGGCGGCGGCGGCGCGATGGAGCCGGCGTGGATGACGATGCCGGCGCTCAGACGCGCTGCGTCGATGTTCGCCCGGCCCCCCGGAGGTCCCGGCGGATCGGCCTGGGGACCGAAGTCGGCGTGCATATATTCGTAATCCACCTGGAAAATACGAATCGCGAGGCGGTGATTGAACAGCGGCGTCTCATAATCCATGCCGCCGCCGGCGGTCAGATCCGGTCCCCAGGTGTTCTTCTGAAAATCCGGGCCATTGATTAAAGCGCCGCCCACCAACGCATGAACAAAGGGCGTGATGTTTCCCGAAAGCGGGGCGCGGAAGATAATGCCGCCTGCAATCGTGATAAAGCCATCGTTGTTTCCACCGCTACCGATATTAGTGTTGTTCTTGCTTTCTGAACCGTACTCGTGCTCGCCGAACTCCACCTGGAGGCCCACATTGCGATTAAAAAATCGCGCGCCGCTGAAAAGGCCGCCCACATTCACGGCGTCATATGAAAAAGGCGCTGTTGTTCCGTTGGCCAGCGGAGTGTTCACGGTTCCATGCGGAGATAGATAACTGTATCCCGCAAAGATGTCCCACTTGGATGCGTACTGCTGATTGGGTGAGGGTCCTTGTGCAGCCGGGGCCGCTTGAGCCGCAAGGAATACGGGGGCCAGCGACACAGTGGCCACAGCGAAAAGCCGGCTCGCAGCTTTGAAGACCTGAGCATACATGCGTTTATTCCTCCCGCAATTAAGCTGATGTTTACGTTGGGAAAGGTCGCCAGCGACGCAAAAGTTCTGGCGGAAGTCGATCCGCTCCGGCCAGCCGGTGCAGCATTTAGTGTCCTACAGTAATCAAACCTACCATACGACAATCAGCACAGAGCACATTTTTTCAACAAGTTGCTTAGTTTGATACCGCAACAGAGGGTTCGATTGGTTATTACCTTAGTAACCAAAACTGTCCCCTTCCAGGGCTCCGAAGCCGGAGCTTATCTCGCATTGAGAGTTTTAAGAAGGCTACGCGATTCATGCTGAATCTTTTCTTGCAGGAGCGTAATCGCGTAAAGAAGTTGCTCGGGACGCGGCGGACATCCCGGAACATAGACGTCCACGGGAATAATTTGGTTAACACCCTGCACCAAAGCGTAGTTATTGAACACCCCGCCGGAGGTGGCGCAAGCGCCCATCGAAATAACCCACTTTGGCTCCGGCATCTGGTCGTAGAGCCGGCGGATCACGGGGGCCATTTTCTGCGAGACGCGTCCGGCAATGATGATGAGATCCGATTGACGTGGTGAAGGGCGAAAGACTTCTGCGCCGAAGCGCGCCACGTCAAAGCGGGCGGCGCCCATGGACATCATTTCGATGGCGCAGCAGGCCAAGCCGAAGGTCATCGGCCAGATGGAGCTTTTCCGGATCCAGTTCACCGCGAAATCGAGCGAGGTGAGAATGACGCCTTCCGGCTCATCGTAGCCGTAGTTCACTTCCCTCACCTTGATGCGGTTCTTGGCGCTGCTCTCCAGATTTCCGAAGAGGCGCCGGTCACGCTCAACGGTGGGTGCCATGTCTTGATGATAAACCTTCGCCGGGCCAGGGGGCGGGGCGCGCCCCGATTGACGCAATTCATTCCGTCGCGCTGAACGGTGCGCACCAGAGACTGACTTGTTATCTGCTGCTCCCTATCAGGCGAATGCGCGCCGTCAGCGCGCGGCCCTCGGGCTCGCTCAACGTGCCGAACTGCGGGGAATCGATGTTGTTGTTGACGATAGGGGAATTCAGGCGATCGGTGGCGTTTTCCATCACCCCGCGCAGGCCCCAGTACTGGCCATGGAAGTGAAAGCGCCACTCAAGGCCGGGGCTGAACTGAATATAGGCAGGAAAGCGATATTCTCCGGCCACGCCCACCACCTCGCCGGCCGCGTTCACCGCCGTGTACGGAAACCCGCTTTGCCACATCAGGTCGTAAACCAAGTCCCAGTTCTTCTCAAACCACCGGATCCTGGGGACTGCGAAGGGCAGCCAGCCCCAGGAAATGGTGCGGTTGGGCGCATCCCAGGGCTGGGGACCGCTCTGCTGCGGTCCCAGCGGCGAAGGCGTGGGCAGACCACTCAGACCGCCCGGTTCAGGTCCAAACAAGGAAGGCGTGGGCAGATAGTCGAGCGCGGCGTTGGTGCGCGCGGAGGAATGCGTATAGGAGATGTAGAGGGTGTAGCCGGCGTGGAACAACTTGCGCAGTTCCATTCCTTCGGAATGGTATTGGTCGGTGCGCGCGTTGGTGAGCAGGTAGTTGCCGGCCAGCGCCGCCGGCCCGCTTTGATTCGTGAACGTGAACATATTCGTAGTGCGTTTACCCATGAAGTTTACGCCGCCATAGAGCGACCAGGGCAGGGCGCGCTCGATGGCGGCGCTCCAGTTCACCGCCCGTGGGTCGTGCAGCAAACTATCGTCCGCGGTGAAAACGGTCTCCTGCGGCGGGCCGGTGGGCGTTGTGCCGTCGGATGCGTAATAGGTGTCAAAGCGGATGCCCGCGTAGGGCTGGACGAGGTAGGTGAGCTGGGTTTGATCATAATAGAGTCCGATACCGGCGGAGATTTTAGTGGTCTTTCCCGCATGAGGCGGCGCATACACGGCGGCGATGCGGGGGGCCAGCAGCGGCCGGCGCACGATGGCGTCCCAGTCGAAGCGCAGCCCGGGTTCGACAATCAAGCCATCCATTGGCCTCCACCGGTCCTCGGCATAGGCGCCGAGCTCGTCGTTGTGCAGCGTGAAAGAAGGTTGCTGCGGAAATGTACTCTGCCGGATCAGCGCGCCGTCTTCGCGCAGGTAATTCACCGGCGCGCGCACCTGATTCTGGTTGTACGTAATGCGGTCGAGGTCAAGACCGAAGCGCAGATCGTGCCGCCCGCCCCAGCGCCGTGGCGGCAGATACACGTCGGCAGTGCCTTCCTGCCGTTGGGAACGTCCGGTCAGGTTCTCGAAGTAGCTGCCCTGCGCAACTTCGGGCGTGATCGTGTAGGGGGTAGTGACCGCGTTTCCATGCGGTTCATAGCCATCGCGAAAGCGCATCTCGCCCACGCCGACATCCAGCAGCGCGCCTTTGGCAAAACTCCATTGATCGCGCAGGTAGGGCAGCCAGGCAATGATGTCGCGCTTGGTGGTGCTCTCCTGCGGCGTCAGCGCCGACAGCCCTGAGTAATCCGTATGATAGTCGTTGAATAAGAGCCCGGCGGTGACGATGTTGTTCGACGTTACATTGGTCTGCGCCTTCAATAGGTTGCTGCCGCGGATCACCGGACCGGTGTCGGCGCCCGCCGGCAGCCCCTGGATATAGTTGTTGTCGTACTCCATCTCCACGCCGTCGTACCACCACGCGTAATTCTTCACTACCGGCCCGGAAAACGTGAAGCGCGGCGCAAATTTATCGAAATGGATGCCGTTGATCTGGCGCCACGAGGGAACGAAATTGGTTGCATTGAAGCGGAACTTGTTGTCGCCCATGCCGGTGTTAAAGGCGATCGCGCCGCCGGCGGCGCGGCCATACTGCACCGGATACCGCGTGGTCTCCTCCTCGACCGAGCGCACCGCGTCGGTGCTCACCCGGATGTCGAGGGTGCCCTCGACCGGCGAACGAACATCGAATCCATCGATGGTGTCCAATGTCTCCCAGGTTTCCGCGCCGTTGACGTGTACCTGCTCGGTGCTGTCCTGCACGACGCCTGGATAGAAAGGCAGCAGATAGCGGATGTCGCGGGAGGTTTGGTAAGGAACGTTTACGATCTCCGGGGTGTTCATGATGTGATCGTCGGAAACCTGATCGGGATCGATGCCTGGAGTGGAAGCGGTGACGTTCACCTGCTCGTTGACTATCTGTTCATGAGCCAGAACAATGCGCACGCTCGATTCGCTGGCCGCGATGCCACTCTCGTCGGCGGTGTAAAAGTTTGGCTTCTCGATGTGAACGCGATAAGGCTGGTTCTGGCGCAGCGTATAACTGCAATGGCCGGCGTAGTCCGTCCAAAGTTGCGCCGGCGGTAACCCCGGCTCAAGAACCGTGACTTGTGCGCCCTGAACCGCGACTCCGTTCTCGTCATCGACGGTGAATTCGACCCGCGCGTGAGCTTGAGCGGCGGCGGCCGGTTGGGCAGGGACAGCCTTACGCTGGGTTTGAACAGCTTCGAGCTGTGCGCCGGCGAAAAGAAAGGAGGAGAAACAGAGCAGGCCGGCCACGACCCGCATTGCAGTTTCAGGACGCGGCATCAAGACAGTTCGGAAAGTGAGCTCCCGCCTCGGCGCCAGTATAGCTCCCCCTGCGCATGAAGGCTTGGATGCAGGGTGTGCCGAGCTTGCGCCCTGTTGTTCCCACCGGGCGCCCCACAGGTACGTGTCTGTCTGTGGGGCGTGCGCGCGCGGAACTCAAAGCGAATCGCAGGGCGGAGCGGGCTAAGAGCCTTGCGCGACGCGGGAATAATACTGCTGCGTTACTTTTCTTCCCCAGGGAACAAAGCACGGCGCGCGCATCACGCCAATCCTGTGGCAGACAAACTTGGCTGTCGTGGCGAGCACGCCGAGGCCATACTTCACGCTGCGCTGAAAGTTAATGGATGATGCTTCCTCGAAATACTTTGTCGGGCAGGAGATTTCGCCGATGCGGAAGCCGAACATGGCCGCCTGGGCGATCATCTGGTTATCAAAAACAAAATCATCGGAATTCTCGAGCAGCGGCAGCGTGAGCAGCAACTGGCGCGAAAAGGCGCGAAAGCCGGTGTGATACTCGGAAAGCTTGACGCCGAGAAACAGGTTCTGAAATGCCGTCAGCAAGCGGTTGAAGACGTATTTATAAAACGGCATACCGCCTTTTAGAGCGCCGGCGCCAAGAATGCGCGAACCCAGCACCATGTCGTAAACGCCGCTGGCCACCATGCCCGCCATGGCCGGAACCAGCGACGGCGTGTACTGGTAATCGGGATGGAGCATGACCACGATGTCGGCGCCGGCGGCGAGCGCTTCGCGGTAGCAGGTCTGTTGGTTGCGTCCGTAGCCGTAGTTGGCGTCGTGGACGAAGGTTTGCACGCCGAGGCTTCGGGATAGCCCGGCGGTGCCATCCTTGCTCGAATCGTCCACGAGGATCTTGATATCCACAACTTCGGACAATTCGTTGACGGTTTTCTCGAGGGTCTTTTCGGCGTTATACGCCGGCATCACCACAGCAATACGTTTCCCGTTGATCATTTCTCCAACTCCTGCGATGTTGTTACGCGCGCGCCAGCCAGGCCAGCGGCGGGAGGCGCGGCGGTCGTTGTTTGTTCCGGCGTAGGATACGGCGTGATTCGAGCCGGATGCGCATCCGGTTCGACCAGCCAAACCTTGCGGTTCCAGTAGTAGCGGATTAACTGATAATTATCGGCTGCATTTGCGTCTCTCGCCCATACCACTTTGGAACGATCGACATCGGGGGAGTTGTAGACCCATTCGTCCAGCGGGTTATGGTCGGACGAATAGCGAACGATGGCTAATTGCGGGCCAGGAATCTGCTCCAGTTGGCGTTCGATTCTCGCCCGCGCGGCGCCATAATGATCCGGCCCAAACCAGGTGAAGTTCCAATTGCTCGGAGGCCACTCCGGCGGGGTCAAACGCAGTGGCTCCGCCACCAGCCGCAGCCCCGCCAGCGCCACGCACGAAACCACGGTAAGCCGAACCATAGTCAACCCCACCGATTTGCCGTCCGGTTTCCAGAGGCGCAGGTGGCGCATGGCCTGTAACCCAATGGCGTAGAAGGCCGCCACAAAAGGCGCCACATAATGGGGAAGGAGGTAAATCTCGATGGTGAGACCGGCAGCCAGAACAAGCAGACACACGACCAGGAAGCGGATGCGCTTATCGAGAAACACGCGGCGCACCATGAGCATCGGCAACAGGAGCGTGAAGCCGGCGTAGAAAAGCCCGGTAAAGACGACCTTGACGAGAGTGTAGGGCAGGAATCCCTTCGCGGTGTGGATCTTGTTAAAAAAATCCATCTCGTCTTTTTCATAGAACTTGCGCATGACCGCATAGCGATAATGGGGCGCGGGCCGCGCATGCTGCCACACGTAGTATGGCGCCATGGCGTAAGTGACGCGGTCTGCGGTGTAAGGAAGTGTCGAAGCTTTGCCGAAGGCCTTCAGGTCGTAATAACTCAACCACGCGAGAGCAACCAAGACGACCGCGAGCGCCGCCGCGGCAAAACGCGCTGCCGCGGCGGCGTCCGGCCTGTTCGCGCCCTTCCAGAGCCAGCGGCCCAACGCGAATCCGACCGGAAGACAGAGCAACATCCCTTCGTAGGGGCGGGTCAGGGCAAGGATCGCGACGCCAACGCCCATTAACACTGCGTAAAGCGTCCGCGGGTGTTTCATCAGACGCGGTAGCGCTCCCAGCATGAATGCGCCGCCCAGCGCGGCCAGTGAGCCGCCGGTGTGGTAGGTGTTGATCCAGTCGCTGAAGAGGCCGAGCCGGATGACCGCAATAAAGCCTCCCACCAGCGCCCACTGGGGCGGCAACCAAGCCTGCAACATCCAGGTAAGGACGGCGCACATCAGCGCGTCCATGGCCAGCAACGCAAACCATGGATGGCCGAAAAGCGTGATTCCCGCGGCCAGCAGCAATCCCTGCCCGGGAAAGTACATCGATTGATACGAGGGTAGCATGGTGATGTGAATGCTTTCGAAATGCGTCCACATCGCGGGAGTAGGATTGGTGAGCCGCCCGTGAACAAAGGTTTGGGCGGCAAGAAGAAAACTGAAATCGTCAGGAACAAAGGGAAGTGGAATGGGAAAAAGCGGAAGCATCGCCAACCGCAGGACGAGGACGCTGAGGCCAACAGTAGCTGCCGCCAGACCCTTGCGACGCGCCAGGAGCGCGAAGGCTTTCTCGATGCGGGTGAACCAGCCGGCGCCCAGCCGCGGCCACGTGAAGGCCGCTGCGAAAGTAATCGCTGTCAGGCCGCACTCGATAATCAGCAGCGAGGGGTTGGGTTTATTGGCGGAAGTCAGCAGCATGGCGGTTCCAAGGCAAAAATGCGAATCGAGCCGAGACTGAACAAAGAAGATCGCTGCCGCCGCGATGTTCAGCGGCGGAAAGAACGCAAGGGAGAGCCAAGCCGGCAACGGGGGATTTTACTGGCCAATCTCTCCCGCAAAACACAAAAGCATTTGGGTGCGCTTCCCCGACGGAATTGCCGGGGAGTGGTGTGCGCCTTGCACGCAACTACGCGAGCGAGGTGCTGATATTGGTGAAGACCTGGACGATGGCGCCGGCAAGAGTGGATGCGCTGGTGACGGCAGCCAGAGAAATCAGGCAGATCAACAGGGCATATTCGACCAGATCTTGACCCTCTTCATCGTGGAGCAGGTTCTGGGATTTCACGTACAACTTCAGCAAAGTGTTAGGCATTGAATCTCCCTTCATGGTTTTTGGGGGGAGGGAAGCCTGGGTTATGTCTGTCACGAGCTTTTTGGGCCCGGCCGGTAAGCCGGATTCCATGCGGTTGTTGCACATAACTTGGTCGTGCTGTTCAACTACGTGAGTGAAGTGCTGATATTGGTGAATATGCCGACAATCGACGAGGCAATACCTT
>JASHUH010000151.1 GCA_030040115.1 Acidobacteriaceae bacterium
TTTCCGGAGATCGACATGCCGGTGGTGGTGGTGGCGACTTTCTATAACGGCATGCCTCCGCAGCAAATTGAAGCCGACATCACCAACACCTTCGAGCGGTTCTTCACGCTGGCCGCGAACGTGGATCACAGCGAATCTCGCTCGATGACCGGCGTGAGCATTATCAAGATTTACTTCAAGCCGGGCACCGATCCCAACGCGGCGTTAAGCAACATCGCCAATCTGGCCATGGCCGACCTGCGCCGTCTGCCCCCGGGAACCTTGCCTCCGGTGGTGCTGGGCATGACCGCTTCCACCCAGCCCGTCTGCCTGGTCACGCTGCAAGGCAAGGGCCTGAACGAGACGCAGCTCAAGGACCTGGCCCAGTTCGAGGTGCGCGACCAGATCTCGAATGTGCAAGGTGCGTCGGTGCCACAGCCTTACGGAGGTACTTACCGCCAGATTCAGATATACGTTGACCCGCTGAAAATGGAGGCGCGGGATCTGAGCCTGAACGATGTGGTCGATGCGGTGAACGATTCCAACCTGATTCTGCCCGCGGGCGACGTGCGCATCGGCGCCAAAGATTACAACATTTACGCCAACAGCCAGTTTCCCGACGCCGCGGCCATGAACCAGATGCCCATCAAGACCGTGGGCAACTCGTCTGTCCTGGTAGGCGAAATCGGCCGGGCGGTCGATTCCGGCGCCTTGCAGTACAACATCGTCCGCATCGACGGCCAGCGTTCGGTGTACGTGCCCATCTTCAAGCAAGGTGGCGGCAGCAACACCATCACGATTGTGGACGGCATTGAAGCGGCCATCAAGAAGCTCGTCGATGTTCCCTCGTCCCTTAGAACTGCGGTGGTTTTCGACCAATCGATTTTCGTCAAGCTGGCCATTAAAAACCTGGTGAAGGAGGCCACCATCGGCCTGGTTCTCACCGGGATCATGATTTTGATTTTTCTGGGCAGCCCGCGCGCGACCTTCGCCGTGATGCTGTCGATTCCGCTTTCAGCGCTGGTGTGCCTCTTACTGACCAACGCCGGCGGCGGCTCCATCAACACCATGATTCTGGGCGGACTAGCGCTGGCGTTCAGCCGTCTCATCGATGACTCCGTGGTGGTGCTGGAGAACATTTTCCGCTTTATGGAGATGGGAATCCCGCCGCAGCAGGCGGCCGAACAGGGGGGGATGGAAGTCTCGCTCGCGGTTCTGGCCGCAACCTCGACGACTTCGATTGTGTTTTTCCCGGTCACGTTTCTCTCCGGAATCAGCAAATACATCTTCACGCCCCTTGGGCTGGGCGTGGTGCTCTCCATTTTCGCCTCGTATTTTTTCGCCATGACGGTGGTTCCTCTGTTCTGCGCCAAATTCATCCGGGTCACGGATGAACATGGGGAAGATCCTGCGCAGCCTCCTGCGCATGGAACGGGCAAACCATCCGCCTTCCGCCGCCTGATCGGCCTGTTCAACGGGTACTTTCAGAAGTTTCTCAATAGTTATGAGCGGCTCGCCTTCCGGGTGCTGCAAAAGCCGGGTTTTACGGCCACCGCGATCCTGGCCGGCCTGGGGCTGATTCTCGTTGGCCTGTTTCCATTTCTGGGCCGGGCCTATTTTCCGCGCACCGATCCCGGTCAGTTCGTCATCGACGTTCACATGCCCAGCGGAACCCGACTGGAGGTGAGCGACCAATATATCGCAAAGGTGGAAAACGTGATTCGCAGCGTAGTGAATCCCAAAGATCTGGGCATGATCGTCTCCAATATCGGCGTCTATCCGGATCTTTCCGCGATTTTCACCACCAACGCCTCGATGGACACGGCCTTTGTGCAGACCAGCCTGAAAGAGGATCACGGCATCGGCAGTTATGAGTACATGCGCCTGGTGCAGGCCAAGCTTTCCCGCGAGATGCCGGAGCTCTCCACCTATTTTCAAGCCGGCGGACTGGTGGACGGCGTGATCAACCAGGGCCTGCCGGCGCCGATCGACGTGCAGATCGGCTCGAACGACATGAATGCCGCCTATGCGTTGGCCAAGGAACTGGCCGCCAAGATCAGGGCCATGCCCAACGTGAGCAGCGTGTATATTCCGCAGAACCTGGATTATCCCGGAATTGCGCTCAACATCGACCGCGAAAGGGCCAGCTTGATGGGCCTCTCCGCTCAGGACGTGGTCGATGACGTGATCACCGCCCTCACCTCCGACGGGATGATCGCTCCCAGTTATTGGATCGATCCCAAGAGCGGCAATAACTACATGGTGACCGTGCAGTACATGAATCGCTGGATCGACAACATGTCGATGGACGATTTCAGGAACATTCCCCTGCGCGGCGTTCAGCCTGTCGGCTTTAGCCCAACCAATATCGGCCGCGTGGCGTCGCAGTTGCCGTTGCCGGACTGGAAGAGCGATCACGTGGCGGGATTCACGCCGTTAAGCTCGGTGGCCAACATCCAGTTGATCAATACGCCTACCGAAGTGGACCACTACCAGATTAGGCGAGTCATCGACGTCTATGTGGCCACCAGGACGGAGGCGCTGCAGGGTGTGGGCGCGAGAATCAACCGCCTGCTGGCGCAAACCAGGCACGACCGCAACACGGTGCTCAACGTGCGGGGCGCGGTCGTCAACATGAATCAGGCTTTTAAGGAGTTCGGGCTCGGCCTGGTGATCGCTGTGATGATGGTCTACCTCGTCCTGATGGCGCAGTTCCGCTCCTTTATCGACCCCTTCATTATCCTCATGGCGATTCCACCGGGGCTGGTCGGAGTGCTGCTGATCCTGCTGGTTACGGGCAGCACGCTGAACATCATGTCGCTGATGGGCGTGATCATGATGACCGGCATCGTGGTTTCGAACAGCATTTTGATCGTGGAGTTCGCGGGGATTCTGCATGGCCAGGGTCAGCCGCTGCTGGAGGCGGTGGTGCATGCCTGCCGCATCCGTTTGCGGCCCATCCTCATGACCTCGCTGGCCACGCTGTTGGGCATGATTCCCATGGCGCTGGGCATCGAGACGGGAAGCGAACAGTACGCTCCCCTGGCGCGGGCCGTGATCGGCGGTCTGGGCGCTTCGGTGGCCGTCACCGTCTTCCTGGTCCCTGCTGTGTACATGGTGATTCATGGGCGGAAGCGCGGGCGGGTTGCCGCCATAGAGGGAGGCTCCCATGCGTAAATCGGAGACAGAAATCTTGTTCGCCGCCACGGGTTTGGAAGAACTGGAAATCATGAAGGATAGAAACCCTGAAAACGACCGCGGGCTGCGCGGCAAGGAGGCGCAATCATGCCCAAGTTTGCACTGAAGTTTCCTTTTTTCATTTTGATGTTGTGCCTGCTGGTATCCCTGGTGGGGGTGGTCACCGTGGTGCGTATGCCGGTCGATCTCTTTCCCGAGATCGATATGCCGGTGGTGGTGGTGGCGACTTTCTATAACGGCATGCCTCCGCAGCAAATCGAAGCCGACATCACCAACACCTTTGAGCGGTTTTTCACGCTGGCCGCGAATGTGGATCACAGCGAATCGCGCTCGCTGACCGGGGTGAGCATCATCAAGATTTACTTCAAGCCGGGCACGGATCCCAACGCGGCGTTGAGCAACATCGCCAATCTGGCCATGGCGGACCTGCGCCGTCTGCCCCCGGGAACTTTGCCGCCGGTGGTGCTGGGCATGACCGCGTCCACCCAGCCCGTCTGCCTGGTCACGCTGCAAGGCAAGGGCCTGAACGAAACGCAGCTCAAGGACTACGCGCAGTTCGAGGTGCGCGACCAGATCTCGAACGTGCAGGGTGCGTCGGTGCCGCAGCCCTACGGAGGAACTTACCGGCAAATCCAGGTGTACGTGGACCCGCTTAAGATGGAGGCGCGCAACCTGAGCCTGAACGACGTAGTGAAGGCGGTGAACAGCTCCAACCTGATCCTGCCCGCGGGCGACGTGCGCATCGGCGCCAAAGACTACAACATTTACGCCAACAGCCAATTTCCGGATGCCAAATCGATGAATGAGATGCCCCTCAAATCGGTGGGGAACTCTTCGGTGCTGGTGGCGGATGTGGGCAACGCGGAAGACTCAGGCGCCCTGCAGTACAACATCGTGCGCATCGACGGGCAGCGATCGGTGTACGTGCCCATCTTCAAGCAGGGGGGCGGCAGCAACACCATCACCATCGTAGACGGCATCAAAGCGGCCATCCAGCACCTCGTCGACATTCCCGCGTCTTTGAAGACCGCCGTGGTCTTCGACCAGTCGGTCTTCGTCAAACTGGCCATCACCAACGTGACGCGGGAGGCAGTGATCGGGCTGATCCTGACCGCGCTCATGATCCTGATCTTTTTGGGAAGCCCGCGCGCCACGGTGGCGGTGCTGTTGGCGGTTCCGCTCTCGATGCTGGTGTGCCTTTTGATCACCAACGCCACGGGCGGTTCGATCAACACCATGATCCTGGGCGGACTGGCGCTGGTGTTCTCGCGCCTCATCGACAACGGCGTGATCGTGCTCGAGAACATTTTCCGTTTCATGGAGAATGGCGCGCCGCCGGTGCAGGCGGCGGAACAGGGAGGCACAGAGGTTTCCCTGGCGGTGTTGGCAGCCACCTTCACCACCGCCATTGTCTTCTTCCCGGTCACC
>JASHUH010000152.1 GCA_030040115.1 Acidobacteriaceae bacterium
GGTCATGCCCAAGATGTTCTTGGCGTAGAGCTCCGCCTCGTCGCGGGTGCGCGCCACCTTCACGCCGCCGCCTTTGCCGCGGCCTCCGGCGTGAATTTGCGCCTTGACCACCACGCCCTTGGCGCCCTCGGCGAATAACTTACGGGCCACGTCATTGGCTTCTTCCAGCGTATTGGCCACTTCGCCCTTGGGCACGGGCACGCCATACTTCGCCAGGATTTCCTTTGCCTGATACTCGTGAATTTTCATTTTGGAATTCTCATTTCGGGCTGGGCCGGCTTCTGCGCTGCCCGTCAGGAGATTCGGCTCTCGCCAGTTTTGTCCAGCAGGTTAGAAAGCGAAGAAGAATCCGCAACTCAAATAGTAACTTGGCGGGCAAACGAGGAGCAACGCGGGGTTTGGACGCGGGCCGCGCCTTTACCATGGAGTGGTATGGGTTTGGTGAAGGAGTTATTGAAGCCGCTGGCCGAGGATGGCGCCGCGCTCACCCGCGAGCAGGCGGCGGGCGCGCTCGAAGAAATTCTTGCAGGCGCCGCGCCTGAGGTGGAAGTGGCGGCGCTGATGGCGGTTCTGGCCACCCGCGGTGAGCAGGCTCCGGAACTCGCGGGTTTTGTCGACGTGATGCGCAGGCACGCGACGCCCATGCCGTTCGCCGAGGCCGAGCGCGACGAGTTGGTCGATTGCGTCGGGACGGGCGGCGGCGGTCCGCAAACCTTCAACATTTCCTGCGGCGCCGCGCTGGTGGCCGCGGCGGCCGGGGCCAAAGTGGCCAAGCACGGCAATCGCGCGGTTACTTCCCGTTGCGGCGCGGCTGACGTTCTCGAAGCGCTTGGCGTGCCTATCAGCCTCTCGCCCGAACTTGCCGTCGCGTGTCTGCGCGAGACCGGCTTTGTATTCCTCCTTGCTCCCCTTTATCACCCGGCCATGAAGGTGTTGGGTCCGCTCAGAAAGGCGCTCGGCTTTCGCACCATCTTCAACCTCGTGGGACCGCTTACCAATCCGGCGGGGGCGCGCACGCAGGTGATTGGAGTGCTCGCCCCCAGCAAAGTGCTGCTGGTGGGGCGCACGCTGGCGATGCTCGGCGCCAAGAGGGCCTTTGTTGTGCACGGGAGCGACGGCATTGACGAGCTGACCACCACGGGCGAATCGGTGGTGGCGCGGGTCGAGGAGTCGGAGAACGGCGAGTCGAGGCTCAAGGCCGCGCGCGTCACGCCAGAGATGGCTGGGCTGCCGCGCACGACTCTCGACCGCTTCATCGGCGGCGACGTGGCCACCAACTCCGCGCTCCTCTATGACGTGCTTACTGGCGTGAACGGCGCGCGCCGCGATATTGTCTTGCTCAACGCTGCGGCGACCCTGGTGGCGGCGGGCTTGGCCGACGATCTCAAGCAGGGGGTGGCGATGGGGGCCGAAGCTGTTGACTCCGGTCGAGCCGCCGCTACGCTTGAAAGGCTTTGCCGTTTCGGATCGAAAGACTCTCATTAATTTGCGCCAGTGGAAAATTTCATCGCATAGCAGGCGCTGACTAGGTTTGCCGGCGAACCGCGGACTAACTGAGACCTAAATCACACCTAGGAGAAACCCTAGTTGAGTGGTCGTAAGACTGAAATTCCAGTATGATAGCTACAGCCCGTTGGCAGGTTTGGAGGTGGAAACTCTTTGGCCGAGGTTCGTGTGCAGGAAGGCGAACCGCTCGAAAATGCGCTGCGCCGGTTCAAGCGAAAGGTGCAACAGGAGGACATCATCAAGGAAGTAAAGCGTCACTCCTACTATCTGAAGCCGGGCGAGAAGCGTCGCGTCAAAGCAGCTTTGGCGCGCAAGCGGAATCGCAAGAAAGCTCGCAAAGAGCAGGACTAACTCGCATCCCGTCGCGAAAGCGCTGTTCCGCCGGCTTCCCGCGGAAGCCGCCGAGTTAGAGCAAAGACCGGATTGGCGCTTCACGAGGTCGTGTTACTTTTGCATTCCTTGGTAACTCATTTGCACCTTTGCAGTCTGCGACTCCCGATTCGGGAGCAAATATGTAAGCCGCGCTTCTTTATTGCGGTCCGGGCCCTCTCAGAGGAACAGGAACGGAAACAGGGAACCGGGACCGGCAAGTTGCTTTCCCCCAGCGCCGGGTTCGGTGTACTTCCCTGTTTCAGGGGAAGCCGGTTATGGAATTCAAGGATCGAGTGCTCAAGTGCGCCGACTGCGGAGCTGAGTTCATTTTCACAGCCGGTGAGCAGGTTTTCTTCCACGACAAGCAGTTCAAGAATGACCCCAAGCATTGCAAGCAGTGCAAGGCCAAGCGTGCCCGGGGCTCGCTGCGGGTGCGTCCGGAGACCCGAACTACCTGCTCGGAGTGCGGTACGGAAACGACCGTGCCATTCAGACCCACGCAAGGCAGACCCGTGCTCTGCCGGTCCTGTTATCAGAGGCAGCAAGCCAGGCTCCCGGCGGCTCCGTCTAGCGTAGCGCAGGACTGAAGAGCAGGTCTCCCCGAAACCTTGAGGGGAATCCGGCGGTGCGGACCAAAGTAGCCAGTTGCGCCCAGTGCCGCTGACTGTGCAAAAAAGTGTGCGCCGCCACCTTGCGCCGCGAAACCGCTCGCTCCTGCGCAGGAACCCAGTCGAAATCGAGGAGGTAGATTTCCTCCCAGCTCGCCTCCGGCGCCGCAAGCAGGTTGCGGAAAATTTCTGTCGCCTCGCGATGCAGCAAAAACAGGGCCTCCAGCGGTCCGGCGGGGGTGTCTTCTTTGGCCAGAACGGGCAGTGCAGCCAGCCGCTGGCCCCAACGCAGCTCGACTCCCCAAAGGTGTCGCACGAACTCCTGCACGTTCTTCGCGCCGCCGATGTCGCAGGGCAGCTCGAGCAGCAGGGGGTTGGCGTCCAGGTGAGCTTTCCAGAACCGGGCCGCCTCGTCGTTCCAGGCGAACAACTCTTCCAACGTCACTCCAACGCTCATACGTGGGCCGCTCCTTTCAGCGCGCGCCGGCCAATGTCGCGCCGGTAATAGATGCCTTCGAAACGGATTTCGTCCATGGCGCGATAGGTGCGGTCCAGCGCTTCTTCGAGTGAGTCGGCCATCGCGGTCACGCCCAGTACGCGCCCGCCGGCCGTCACCAACTGTCCGTCTGCCAAGGCCGTGCCGGCGTGAAAGATCTGTACTCCGGGGATCTGCCCGGCGGCGCCCAGGCCAGCGATGGGCAAACCCGTCTGAAAGCTTCCCGGATACCCTGCCGAACTGGCCACCACGCACGCTGAAGCGCCAGGCGCCCAGCGTAGCTCGGAATCGGCGAGCCGGCCATCGATGGCCGCGTCGAGCGCCTCGATCGGATCACTCTCCAGCCGAACCAGAATCGCCTGCGCCTCGGGGTCGCCAAAGCGCACATTGAACTCCAGCACTTGCGGGCCTCGCGCTGTGATCATCAGGCCGCAATACAACACACCCGTGAAGGGCGCGTCTTCGTCGGCCATGCCGCGCACCGTGGGCTCGGCAATGTGGCGCAAAATCCACTCCATCATGCCCGGGTCGAGCATCGTGTCCATCGAGTACACGCCCATGCCGCCGGTATTCGGCCCGGTATCGCCTTCGCCAATGCGTTTGTGGTCCTGTGCCGGCGCCAGGGGAACCACATGGCTCCCGTCGCACAAGCAGAGGAAGCTGATTTCTTCGCCTTCGAGGAATTCTTCGAGCACCACCTGCCGCTCGACGGCGCCCAGCAGTTCGCCGGAAAACAGACCCTGCGCAGCCTCCATGGCCGTCGCGCGCGAAGGGCAGACGATGACTCCTTTCCCCGCCGCCAACCCGTCCGCCTTCACCACGATGGGCGGGTGAAAGAGGTCGACAGCTTTTTCAAGCTCCGCGGCTGTGGCGCAGATGGCGTAATTTCCGGTGGGAATGTTGTGGCGCTGCAGGAAGCGCTTGGCGAAGCCCTTGCTTGTCTCCAGCATGGCCGCCGCGCGAGTCGGCCCGAAAGCCCGCAATCCCCGTTCCTGAAGCGCGTCGACGATGCCCAGAGAAAGCGGCAGCTCCGGCCCCACGATGGTCAGCCCCGGCCGCTCCGCCTCGATCAGCTGCACCATCGCGTCCACATCGTTCAGTTTCACCGGTGC
>JASHUH010000153.1 GCA_030040115.1 Acidobacteriaceae bacterium
ATCGGCTCCCGTCGCCGCCATCTCAAGAGTGTTAACAGGCCCTAGCGCCGCGCAAGGCTCCCCTCCGGGAGAACTCTGCCCGGATGCGCGTAAACAAATATAGCCATTCACCTGCGCCACAGTGAATAGAAAAGGCATATTCCAGGATCGGAGTCGGCCTCGCACGAGCGCGCCTTGGCCCGTGGCGCGGTGCGATATAGTCAAGAAGGAATGGCAACTTTACCGGAGAAAAACGCCGCGAGGGGCCAAGCCGCCGGCCAAGGATTTGTTTATCTTCCCCTCATCGCCGGATGGCTGGTTCCGGGGGCGGGGCATTTCCTCCTTCACAAATGGGTGCGCGGGCTGCTGCTTACCGGCGCGATTGTGGCCATGTTTGCGTTGGGATTGGCCATGCACGGCAAGCTTTACACTGGCGCGCAGGACATTCTCGACCTCCTGGGCCTGGTGGGCGACCTGGGCAACGGCCTGCTGTTCTTTATCGGGCGGGCACTGGGCCTGGGAACGGCTCCGGTGCAGATCACCACTCAGGACTACGGCACCAAGTTCATCGTAGTGGCTGGCCTATTGAACGTGATTGCCGCCGTAGACGCCCACAATCTGCGCACGGGGAGGAAAGAACCCTAGTGTTCCAGCCCTCCCATTTCACCGCGGTTCTGCTGTTCGCCCTTTTCGCCTCAGTCGTGTTCGGCATCACCATGCGCGAGACGCCGCAGAAGATGTTCCGCTATGGTCTTTACTGCTTCGTGCTCTTCGTAGGCTCGACCATCGTGCTGAGCTGGGTGATGTTTCTCATTGCGCGGTAGTGCGCCTAAACCCGAACCCGGAGTACGCCTTCACGCGCGCCGGGTCCGCTCCCAAACGGCGGCGTCGAAAACATGGGCGCGTTTATACCCCTCCGCCGAATACAGATCGATGGCCTGGGTGTTGGCCTCGGTCACGGTGAGGGAAATTTCCGTCGCGCCCTGGCGCTGGAACGAGAAAGCGGCGACGCAGAGGAGCATGCGGGCCAAGCCGTAACGGCGGTAGTTGGGATGCACGCAGAGTTGGGTAATGTGGCCGCTCTGGGAGCTTACGCGCGAGCCCAGGATCAGCGCCACCGGCTCACGGTGGGCGCGATCGACCACCACATGCGACACGGGCGCGGAAAAGGCGCCGCAGCCCGAGTAATGCACGATATTGTTCAAAAAGCGCGTCGAGCCGTGGACGGTGCGGTACTGGTCGTTAATCAGGCTGTCGGGATGGCCGCGATAGGCCTCGCAAATGAGGCGCGCCGCAGGGCCCAAATCGTCTTCGCTCCACATCCGCAGATCGAGCCCGGGAGGCAAATTGACGGTGGGCGGCGTGCGATGACTCTCGATGGCCTGGACCATGAAAAGACGCCGGAAAATGTCGAAACCAGCTTCGCGGAAAAGGGCGGCATGGTCGCCGGAAGGGTGCAGGAGCAGTTGCGATTCGATGCGGTCCACCTGGGGCGAGTTGAGCAGCAACTCGAAAAGATGTTTCAGCAGCGTTTCCTCGATGGCGCGGGCCGAGTCGCCTGCATCAAGCGATTCGCCCACCCGGCCGGAAATGGCGAAAACGTCGCCAATGACCGCCTTGCTCTCCTCGTAGACGCTGAAGACGTAACCGACCGCCTGCTCCGCCTCGAGGGCGGCATACCCGGGGAGCATGTGATTGTCGAGATACTGCATCAGCAATTTGGCCGACGAGCGGTAATCCCAGTGCAGGCGCTGGCGCCAGAGCTCGCCTTCGGCGTCAAGGACGCGACGCAACATGGGGGCTGCGAAATGCCGCAGGTCGAGAATCTCAATCGAAGTACCCGCCGCCATCTTTCCTCTGCCTAAAACCTACAATTTACCCGCTCCACCGGTCCCCGCCAAACCATCGCCGCGCTCCGAGCAAGACGCCACCCCTGCCGGCCCATGGTCACAGATGCGCCCGCATGCCGGTGCGCGGCAAAAGGCCCTTCCGCTCACTTTGCCACGAGCGGCGCCGGGGCGCAACCCGAAGAGTCTACGACTTATGTGCGCGCAGCGCAAACAGCTTGCCCATGGTTGCGCACCTAGGGCGAGAGTTTGCCCACCCGGTAAATATCCAGCCCCCGCTCCGGCCAAGTGAAGAGTTCCTGGTACTGGCGGCCAGCCAGGTATTCCTGGAGTGCGGCTCCGGTGTGCAGATCCTCCCCGTTTTTTCCCGTCATCCGGGCGATCAAGATGTGCTGCTGGGCGGGCACGCCGCTGTCTTCGTAGTTCACCACCTCATGGTTGCGATAAAAAGAGAGGCCGAACTCGATGTCGCGACGCACCCGAAAGACGGCGATCGTTTCATCGGAAGGCGCTATCTCCGCCAGCCGTTCGGCAAGAGGCCGGGCGGAATAATAGCGGTCGAGAAGGTGTATGACGTTTTTGGTGGAGTGGATTTCGGGGATGAAGAAAAACGGCCCCACCCCATAAAGAAAAAAGAGCAGCACGATGAGAACACTGCAGGTGGCCAGGCGGAGGCGCGCCACACCGTAGGCGTGAGTCACGATGAGGATGAGCAGCGCCGCTGCCAAGGCAGCCAGCCCCGCAGCCACCATAGCGTGCGCAGGAGGCATGCTGACGCCATGGACAACAAACCAGGGCAACAGTAGTGTAAATACGGTCAGGAGACCGCAAACCAATGAATGGCTGACGAGCAGCCAGCGATGGAGGCCCGGCCCGCGGCGGCGATATAGATAATCGCCCGTAAGAATGGTGATGGGAGGGATGGAGGGCAGGACGTAACCGGGGAGTTTGGACTCCGAAAAGCTGAAGAAAATGATCGGGATGAACGCCCAGAGCACCAGAAACTCGGGAAAAGCGTCTCCGGGCCGGTTAACTTTGGGCTTGGATTTTCGAGTGTGCCGCAGGCGCCACTCGGCCACTGAAGTTTGTATGCCGTCGATCAGCGAGCGGATGCCGACCACCGACCACGGCATGATGCCGAGCACCACCACGGGCAGGTAATACCAAAGGGGCTGTTGGTGATGGTAACGGTCGGTGGCAAAGCGCTCCAGGTTGTGTTGGAAGAAGAATTCGCGGAAAAAGGTGGGGTTCTGATGCTGCACGGCGACGAACCACGGCAACACCATGGCGAAATAGAGTACGATGCCCGG
>JASHUH010000154.1 GCA_030040115.1 Acidobacteriaceae bacterium
CCCAAAGATGATGGATTTGACCAATCCGATGATGCTGGGCCCGGTGCAGAACCAGGAGCACTACATGCAGGGGGTGGTGGCGCGACGCAACAACTTTGCCGAGCCGATTTTGGGCTTCCTGGAAGACGCGTATGAGAAGTTTGCGGAGTTGACCGGCCGGCGCTATGGGCTGGTGAGCGAGTACAAAACCGGGGACGCCGACACGGTTTTTGTCTCCCTGGGTTCGGCGGCGGAAAACATCGAGGCCGCGGTGGACTATTTGCGCGAAACGCGTGGGTCGAGCGTGGGTTCGATTCACGTGAACGTGATCCGGCCTTTCCCTGAGGCGGCGATCGTCAATGCGCTCAAAGGCAAGAAGAACGTCATCATTCTCGAGCGGACCGATGAAGCGCTGGCCGGCGACAACCCGCTGGGCCGCGACATCCGCACCGCATTTTCCAAGGCCATTCAGGGCGCCAGCGAACTGCCGGCGATTACCCTTGAGGAAGTTCCCCGGTTTTTTGGCGGCAGCTACGGGTTGGGCTCACGCGACTTCCGGCCCGAGCACGTTATCGGCGCCTTTGAATTCGCCACCGCCGGCCGCGCCCGCACCGACGGCAAAACCGCGGCCGACGGCGTTACCTTCTTCGTGCTGGGCGTCGACCATCCCTATGCGGTCATCGCCGACGAAACGCCGTCGCTGCTGCCCGAAGGCGCGGTTGCGGTGCGCTTCCACTCCATCGGCGGCTGGGGCGCGATCACCACGGGCAAGAACTTGGGCGCCATTCTCGGCGACCTCAATGACCTGCTCTTCGAGCGCGACCACCTGACCGACGAGTTGGGCAATCCCAAGGAAGTGATCCACGTCAGCGCGAATCCAAAATATGGCTCGGAGAAGAAGGGCGCGCCGACCAGCTATTTCCTCGTCGCGGCTAAAGAGCGTATTCGCGTCAACTGCGATCTGCGCCACGTAACCTGCGTGCTCTGCTGCGACCCGAAAGCCTTTACGCACACCAATCCGCTCGACGGCATTCAGGAGGGGGGCAGCCTGGTGTGGGAGTCGGACGTGGACGGCGAGCGCGCCTGGGAGAACCTGCCGCTATGGGCGCGCCGGCAGATTATCCAGAAAAAGATCCGCGTCTTCACGCTGCCCGGCTTCGATATCGCCCGCAGGGCCACCGACCGCGCCGATCTGCAACTGCGCATGCAGGGCAACGCCTTTCTGGGCGCATTCTTCGCGGTCAGCAATCTGCTCGAGGAGTTCGGCATCACGCAGGAGCAGTATCGCGCGGTCGTCCACAAGCAGTATGTGAAGAAGTTCGGCAAGATGGGCGAAGCCGTGGTGCAGTCGAACATGGAAGTGATGCTGCAGGGTTACGACCGCGTGAAGGAGATTGCGATTGGCGAGCTGGCGGCGGCCGATCACTCTACGCTGCGTGGTCAAGCCCTCCTGCCTATCCTCGAATCGGTTCCCGCGTTCGCTGAAGCGGGCTCCTGCGGCATTGGACGGCGCTCCACGCCGCTTCCCGCCGGCCAGGACGCGCGGCCACCCATCTCATCGATTTCGGCGTTCGATGCGGAGTTCCGCTCCCAGTTCGGCTACAACCAGCCGGCCACGCCGCTGGCCGCGATGGGAGTGATTGCCGCGGCCACCGGCGACACGGCGTCAAAATACGTGGCGCGCCGTGAAACGCCGCTTTACATTCCGGAGAACTGCACACAGTGCATGGAGTGCATCTCCGTGTGCCCGGATACGGCCCTGCCCAACTGCTCGCAGGACCTGAGCACTATTCTTTCGACGGCCGTCACGCGTTACGTCTCCGACACCGGCGAACGCCGCAAAATGCTCGAAAAGCTGCCCGAGATCGAAAAGCTCACGCGCCAGCGGATGGTGGCGGAAATGAAAACGGGAACGCCGCTTCCGTCGATCGTTCGCGAGGTCACGGAGTCGGTGGACGGCTTTTCAACCGAAGCCAAAGCGCAATTCTACGCGATCATCGACAAGGTGCCGATGGCGTATCAAAAGACGAACGCCATCTTCTCTTCGCCGGAGCGCAAGAGTCCCGGCTCGGGCGGCATTTTCTCAATTTTTGTGAGTGATTTGTGCAAAGGCTGCGCGGCCTGCGTGACCGCCTGCGGCGAGCACAACGCGCTCCGGATGGTGCAGGAGACCGAGGAGGTGAACGCCGAGCACGAGAGCGGCACGGCGTTCCTGAACCTGCTGCCCGACACCGGGCAGAAGTATCTGGGCCTGTTCAACGCGGCCAACCCAACGGACTCGAAGACGGCCACGCTGCGCAACATGCTCATGGTGCGCACCAACTACGACGCGCTGGTGGCGGGCGACGGCGCCTGCGCCGGCTGCGGCGAAAAGTCTGTGCTACGCTCCATCGCCGCGGTCACTGAAGCCTACATGCGCCCGGTTTTCCATGCCAAGAGCGACCGCTTCGTGGCCAAAGCCGGCGAGCTGGAGAAGAATGGCGCTGCCCGGCTTGCGGCGCTCGAAGCCGCCAATCGGCAAGAATATGCGCGCATGCGCCAAGCCATTGCC
This sequence comes from Acidobacteriaceae bacterium, assembly GCA_030040115.1. Classification (GTDB taxonomy): domain Bacteria; phylum Acidobacteriota; class Terriglobia; order Terriglobales; family Acidobacteriaceae; genus Telmatobacter. Next base: position 2,531 of record JASHUH010000154.1, read on the forward strand.
CACCTGGTGATGGGCCTGGGCGGCGAAGACGACAAGGACACGCAGGCGCGCATCGCGGCTTATGAAAGCGAGCACGGCGCGATTACCGACGCCCAGCTTGTCGAAGCCATCGCCGCGGTGCTGCTGACCGAAGCCTTCAACCATAAGAACCTGCAGCCCATTGACGGCCGCCTGGCCAACGGCATGAGCGTAATGGCGATGGCCGCGCATACCGGCTGTAATACGGTCTACGGCTCGACCTCGCCGAACAATCCGCACCCGTACCCGTGGATGAACTCGCTCTTCCAGGATGGCGCAACCATTGGCTGGCTGATGGGTGAGAGCTTTATCGTGGACCATGGGCGGCGCTCGGTGATTCCGGAGCGGCTGGCCGACATGCTGCTCTTCCGCGATTCCGGCATTACGGAAGAGGAGTATTACCACTTCACGCACTTTACCGACGCGCTGATGACCGACCAGGAAATCGTCGAGCTGCCCAAGGTATGGGTGGTCGGCGGCGACGGCGGCATCGGCGACATCGGCTACCAGAACAATTCCAAAGTCGTGTTGCAAAACCGTCCCAACGTGAAAGTGGTCATGCTCGATACGCAGGTCTACTCGAACACCGGCGGGCAAAACTCCGACTCCACGCCCATGCTCGGCGGCAACGACATGAACGTCTTCGGCTCCGCCACGCAGGGCAAAAACACGGAGAAAAAGACGGTGGCCGAAACCTTCCTCGCCGGGCACGGATCGCCGTTTGTGGCGCAGGTGTCGATGGCCAATGCGCCCAAGCTCTACCGCGCGATCCTCGACGGCCTGGAGTATCGGGGAACCGCGTTCATGCAGTGCTTCACCACCTGCCAGCCGGAGCACGGCGTGGCGGACGATATGGCGCTCTTCCAGGCGCAGCGCGTGCGCGACTCGCGCGGCGCGCCGGAGTTTGTCTTCGATCCGCGCAAGGGCGAGAGCTACCAGGAAGCGCTCGACATCAAGGGCAATCCCTCGATCGATCTCGACTGGTACGAGACCAAGGACAAGACCACCGGCGAGACGCGCCGCTACACGGTGGCCCACTGGTGCACCACAGAGGCTCGGTTCCGCAACCACCTGAAGAAGATCAAGGCGGAACAGGCGGCGAAGATGATACCGCTCGATAACATGCTGGTGCGCATCACGCAGCAGGATGTGGTCTACCGCCGCTACTTGCGCCCCGAGCATCGCTCGTTCATTCCCGACTTCGGCGTCTACATCGCGTTCGAGGAGAATGGCAAAACCGAGTATCGCGCGCTTTCGCGGCAGTTAGTGATGTTCTGCGTGGAGCGGCGCAAGGCGTGGCGCATGCTGCAATCGAAGGCCGGCGTCAAGAACCGCGAGTACGAAGCGCAGAAGTCCATCCTGGCGGAGGTGGACGCAGGCAAGCTCCCGCTCGACGAGTTCTTCGCCCACGCCCATGAGATGATGGCGGAGCGACTGGGGAACGCGGTGCTGGCCAAGGCGTAGACGCTGCTGCCAGCTTCTTCATAGAGCGTTAATGTTGAGGAATGAAGTCGGGAAAGCCGTATCCGAGCGATATTAGCCGGGAGCAGTTCGAGCCGATTCGTCCTTTGCGGGAAGGTGTGCGCAAGCGCATCAAGCCGCGCACGGTGGATTTGTATGAAGTCTTTAACGCCGTCCTGTATCTGCTCAAGGGCGGTTGTCAGTGGCGCATGCTTCCGGAGGGTTTTCCCAACCGGGTCACGGTGTACTCGTATTTCGCCAAGTGGAGCGCGGTCGATTCTGACGGAGTGAGCGCTCCGGAGCGGGCCTTAAAAAAATCCGTTGGCGAGGCCCGCGCCAAACTGGGGCGCAACGCCATGACCAGCTCTTGATCGTTGACGCGCAGAGCGTGAAGAACACCGACAGCGCGGAACAGAAGGGCTACGACGCAGGCAAAAAGGTCTCCGGCGTCAAGCGCCACATCGCGGTGGATACGCAGGGCCTGCCGCACGCCGTCGCCGTGACTACGGCCGAGGTCACCGACCGCGACGGTGCTCTGCAGGCCATCGATCG
>JASHUH010000155.1 GCA_030040115.1 Acidobacteriaceae bacterium
CCCCTTCGGGCACCTATACCTTGCAGGTCACCGCGCAGTCGAGCAACGGCGTCACCGCAATCACGAACTCGACAAGCTTTGTGCTCACGGTGAATTAGCGCCTGTTCACGCTGCTCGTGCGGCGCCCCAACCGGCCTACGCCTTGGCCACTTCCAGCAGGGTCGAGTAAAACGTCGCTCCCGCGCCGATATCGGTGAGCTGCTCGCTGGTGAGGGCGTTCACATTCGCACCGCCCGGGGTCAACTTAGCCCAATCCAGGCTTGCCGCCACCACCCCGGCAGGCAAACTTGAGCTGAGCTTCGCCGTCAACTCCAGCGCGCCGCGGCCGTTGTAGACGCGCACCACGTCTCCCTCCGAGATCCCACGCGTCCGCGTGTCTTCGGGATGCATTTCCAAGCTTTGCCTCTTCCGCTCTTCCATCTTCCCGTGTCCGACAAGGTTGGCGAAAGTCGAATTCAAGTAGTTGTCCGCTTTGCGCGGCAAAAATTCCAGCGGATAGCGCGCCGCCCTCTCGCCCCAGCGCGATTCCGTCGGCGGCGTAAAGGCCGGCAACGGATCGACCTCCGCCGACGCCAAAGTCTCCGAGTAGAACTCGATTTTGCCTGTCGGCGTTTCCAGTCGCCCCGAGCAAAACGGCCGAAAACCCTTGCGATGGAAGCTCAGCGGAATGTGGCCCCGCTCTTCGAGCGCCTCGAACGAGACATCCTCCATGCCGGGGTTGGTCGAGCGCCCATCCGGCCTCGCCGCCAATGCCTGCCGGATCATTTCTTCCGGCGTATCGCGAAAGCAGGACGCGGTGAATCCCATGCGCCGCGCGAGCTGCCCGAAAAGCCACACGTTCGAGCGCGCCTCGCCCACCGGCTCAATGGCCTGCTTTGACAGCTGCACAAAATAGTGCCCGTAGGCCGCCTGGATGTCCGTATGCTCCAGAAAGGTCGTCGCCGGCAGAACAAAATCCGCGTAGTCCGTCGTGTCGGTAAAAAATAGCTCGTGGACCACGGTGGAAAGATCGCTGCGCGCCAGCCCGCGCGCGGCCTTGCTCGTTCACCGTCACCAGCACCGCGCACGAGTCCGGGCAATCGTGCGAGCAAACGGTATGAATCACGCGCAAAGGCGGAGAGGAAGCCATGCCGCCATTGTAGGTCAAGCCGCGTCTGGGCCGAGCGCAATCCCGCGCACCCTCACAAAAACCAGCCCACTTCGCAACCAAACCATTGACGCGAAGGTGGTAGCCCTGCTCGCGAAGGTTCTTCAACTCTCCGGCCCACTCGCAACCCCGCTAAAATCGAGATAAGTGACCGGCTCGTCCTCAACTCAACCCGCTCCGCGCGCTTCTTCCTGGTGGGTGCGCGGCTTGCAGCTTCTCCATCCCTCCTACGCGCACAGCGTTTTTTCGGCCACCGTGATTCTCATGGTGTCCACTTTCCTGTCGCGCATCATCGGGCTGGTGCGGGTCAAATATATCGTGTGGCTTTTCGGCAGCGGGGTCTCGGCCGACGCCTTCAACGCCGCCTTCGTGCTGCCCGACATGATTTCCTACTTCCTGGTAGGCGGCGCCGCCTCCATCACCTTCGTCACCATCCTCACCCGCTATCGCGAAACCGGCCGCGAGGCCGAAGGCGAGCGCTCGCTCTCCGTCATCCTCACCACCATGTACCTGGTGCTGGGCGGGGCCATTGGGCTCGGGGAAATCTTGGCCCCCTGGTACGTGGGCTGGTGGTTCAACGGCTTCGACCCCCATAAAGCCGCGCTTTGTGTTCTCCTCACCCGCATTCTGTTGCCTGCCCAGTTATGCTTTTTCGCCGGCGGCGTCTTTGGTGCGGTGCTGCTGGTGCGCAAGCAGTTCAGCGTGCAGGCCGTGGCCCCGCTCATCTACGGTCTCGGGACCATCGTCGGCGGCGTGCTCCTCGTCAAGCACATCGGCGTCTCTTCGCTCGCTATTGGGACGGTGGGCGGCGCCGCGTGCGGCCCGCTGCTCCTCAACTGGTTCTTCGCCCGCCGCGCCGGCGCCCGCTACCACGTGATCCTCGACTGGCATGACCAAGGGTTGCGCGAGTGGGTGCGGCTCTCGCTGCCGCTCATGGCCGGCGTCTCCCTGGTCACCGCCGATAACTGGATCATCGCCCACTTCGCGTCTAAGATCGGCGGCGCCGTCTCGCTCATGAGCTACGCCAAGCAGTTCTTCACCGCACCCATGGCCATGCTCGCTCAGGCCGCCGGAGCCGCTTCGCTGCCCTTTTTCGCCAGCCTCTGGTCGCAGGACCGCCATTACGAATTCGCCGTCAACGTCGCCGACTCGGTCTCCCGTGTCGCTTCACTCGGACTGCTCGCCGCCTCCATCATGGTTGCGCTCGGCCGCCCCGCCATCGATCTCGTCTTCACCGGCGGCCACTTTTCCACCGCAAACGCCAACCTCTGCGCCGTCTACTTCGCCGTCTTCTCGCTCTCGCTGTTTCTCTGGTCCGCGCAAGCTATCTACTCGCGCGCCTTTTACGCCGCCGGCAATACCTTCGTCCCCATGGTCGCGGGAACCATCGTCACCGCCGTCTCCCTGCCCATCTATAACGCCCTCTTCCACTGGCAGGGCGCCGTGGGCCTCGCCATCGCGTCGGACATCGGCATCGCCATGCAAACCCTCAGCATCGCCATCCTGCTGCACAAGCGGCGCATGGTTTCGCTGGCCAGTCTCGATTTTAGGGAGATGGGCCGCTGCCTGCTCGCCTCCCTCGCCGCCGGCGTGGCCGTCTGGTTTGCCGTCTGGGGATGGAGCGCGCTCCTTCATTACATCCACGGCTCGACAATCGCCTATCAAACCCGCTGGGCGGACCTCGAAATCGTTCTCGCCGGCCTCGCTCTCTGGCTGGTCGCAGCCAAGTGGACCCTCGAAAAAACCGGCTCCGCCCTGCCCCGCGTCGCCATGCGCCGTCTCGGCTTGAGATGATCGCCGGCCGCTGACCAGCCGCCGCCCCGGCTATCCAGATCCCCGCACTCCTCTACCGGTACGAGCTATCGTCCAGCCGGCTGAAATTCACGTCGTTCATCACCCCGATGGTGACAATCGCGAACGTGAACACCTCCGTTCCCGGCTCCAGGTGCCCGGCAATCACGCGGTCCGGCGTCGCCAGCGTGATGTGGGGATGAAGTTTGCCATTCATGACGTAGCCGTTCATGCTCACGATGTCCGCTCCCTGTGTCAGATTGGTCTCATAGGTGTCCTTCGAGGGCAGCGTCCGGTTGCTCACCTGGTGAAGCTGGTAACCCCGCACCGATCCCACTGCGGCCAGAATCACGCCGTTCTGGATGTGCTCCTGCTTCACCATCCGGGTCAGCCCCGCCAGCAGGTCGGTCTTATATTTGAAGCGCAACACCACCACGCGGTCGAAATGTCCCGTCACCGCGTACACATCGGGAACCGCGCTGCTATTCGGTTTTTCACCCCCGGGCGGGGCTTGATGCGCAATCATCCGCCGCGTCTCCTGCGGCCGCGCCCAACTCGCCGCCGTCAACGCCAGCATCGCCATGCAAGCCGCAATGGCCAACCGCCAATGCGCCCCCTGCCGTCCCACGCTGTCCCTAAGTCTGAAATTCTCTGGAAACATCCATTCCCCTCCGCCTCGTCTCGCTTACTTCAAAAGAGCGGCATTAGAATACCAGCGCAGGCAAGGCAGAAGGATAGCTAGCGCCGTCGCGCCGCGATACAGGATGCCGGCGGGAAATCGCCTGCGCCGCAGCCTGGATGATTTCCAGTAAACAAAGAGGTTAATCCGTAAAGGGGAGGGGCGCTGGCGAAACATGGTCCAGCAGTCCGAGCATTGTTAGCGCCGGATGAACCCGCTATCGCCCCAGAAAGACTCGGTACTGCTGTTCAAGCACCCCGGATGCTCGCGCCAACCCCAGCTTCGACACGTTGTACTGGTACAGGCTCTCCACGAGATTGCTCTGCGCCGTGGTCAGCGTCGCCTGTGCGGTGACCAGCGGAAGGTTGTCATCCACGCCCGCGTTCACCCGGTCCGTCTCGTCGCTGAGCGCGCGCGTGGCCAGCTCCACGTTGGAGCGCGCCACGTCCACCAGCTTGGCCGCCGCCGCCACATCCAAAAGCGCCGAGCGCACCTGCTCGTCGATCTGCTGGCGCAGGCTGTCGCGTTGCGCGTTGACGGCGTTCATCTGGGCCAAGGAGGCGTCTTCGTCGCCGCGCAGACTCGCTTCGCGGAAAATGGGCAAGCTCAAAGTGCCCATGGCCAGCAAGTTGCCGTGCGTGCCGGCCCCGTTCACCGTGCTGGTCTGGTAGTAGCCCTCGAACTTAAGGCTCGGCCAGCGCTGGCTGCGGTACGCCGCATGAATCGCCTTGAATTCGACTGCCTGGTTCTGCAGGTTCTGGTAGTCCTGGCGGTCCTGGTATGCGATGGCCAGCACTTCGGCCGGCGATTGCAGCGCCAGTTCGCTATAAGGGGCCGTGTCAACGAGTGCAATCTTCTGCCCCGGCGCCACGCCGATCTCGCGCTTGAGCAGGATCTGGTCTTTTTCGAGCGCGTTTTGCGCCGCGATCAGCGCCTGTTGTTGCGCTTGTAACTCCACCTGCGCCCGCAACTCATCGATGCCGGCCACGGTTCCGGCCTCATGCTCAGCGTGCGCATGGTCAAAGAGAGTTTGCGCCTCGGCAACCTGCGCGTGCGCGTTGTCCACCTCGCTCGCGTCGGCAATGCAGCGCAGATACTGGTCGGCCACGTTCTGCACCACCTGGCCCCGCGCCGTCATTTTGGCGAAGTAAGCCGAGCGCTCCGCGGCGCCCGCAGCCTTCCAGCCCGCGATCACGGGGCCTGAAAACAGCGTCTCCGTGAAGTGAACGGTCCCGTCGGTCAAATAGTCCTTGGTGATAGTGGAAAATCCCGGCGGAATGACCCCGCCCGGAAACAGAAACGTGAACTTTGACAAAAGGGAAGAAGTGAACCCCAGCGCCGCCAGGTTGTGCTCGTAATACCCGGTGTCGCCGGTGAGCGTGATCGTAGGCAAAAACCCCTGCAGCGCCTGGTCGCGTTCGCCGTGGAGAATTTTTTCGTTGTTTTCGGCCTCTTTGAGGCCCAGATTGTTCTCGAGCCCCCGCCGTACGGCGTCATCGAGCGAAAGCCGCAAGGTTTGGTCGCTGAGCGGCTGCGCGGTCACGCTGCCAAAGTAGGGATCGGTGGCCGACGACGGATTCTGCGCGACTGCCCTCGCGCCGCTTATCGATAAAAAAACGAAAAAAAGACCTGCCGCCACTCCCGCTCCTGGCCGGCGCGCAGCATGTAACCCTCGCTTCACGTTCATCATTCTCTCAGATGAGCCCGGCGCGCAGAGGATGCACAGATCCGACCACGATGCTCCGGTTTTCCGCATCCAACCGCATAGGCGTCGCCGTCCAATAAGCAATTAAGCGGCGGCTTGAGCCGCTTTCGGGGCTTTCACCCATCTGCCCGATCGTACTTGGGTCGGATGGTGTGGAGTGGCGGCCGCGGGCCGCCGTCGAGGATTTCCATGACAGGCGTTTTCATTGAGCGCATCGCAACCGCGGTTCCGGAGCACGATATCCATGAGCCGTTTGTGCGGTTCGCCGCAGATATGCTGTCCAACCCGAGGGCGCGCGCGATCTTTCAGCGTCTGGTGGCGAAATCGGAGATCCGGCGCCGTTTCTCCTGTCTGCAAGCCGAAGAGCCGCGCCGCGGCGGGCCCACCGACGCATTCTCTTTCTACGCGAGCGGAAGTTTTCCCTCCACCGCCCGCCGCATGGAGGTTTTCGAGCGCTGTGCGCCGCCCCTCGTCTACAAAGCCCTGGCCCGCCTGGCTCTGACGGCCGAAGAGTGCAGCCGGATTGGCCACGTTATCGTAAGCTGCTGCACGGGTTTTTACGCGCCCGGACTCGATCTTGAGATCGTCGATTACCTTGGGCTGCCGCACGCGACCGAGCGGACGATTGTCGGGTTCATGGGCTGCTATGCGGCCATCAACGCGCTCAAGGTGGCGCGCCATTTCGTTCGTTCCGAGCCCGATGCGAAGGCGTTGCTTGTGAATCTCGAATTGTGTACGCTGCATTTCCACGAAACACAGGAAATGGGTGAAGTATTGGCGTTTCTGCTCTTCGCCGATGGCTGCGCGGCGAGTCTCGTGGGCGCCACGCCTACCGGTTTCGCCGTCGATGGCTTTCACGCCCTGCGCATCGCGAGCTCCAGCGAAATGATTACTTGGCGCATTGGCGATATGGGCTTCGATATGTTTCTTTCGACGCATGTGCCGGGCCAGATCGCCCAGGCCATGCGCGAGAATTCCGCCGCGATCACGGGAAATCGGCCGATAACGCTGTGGGCGGTGCACCCTGGGGGCCGGGCCATCCTCGACGCCGTCGAGGACGGCCTGGCGCTGGCGCCCGACGCTCTGCGCGCTTCGCGCTGTGTATTGTCATCCTTCGGCAACATGTCCTCGGCCACGGTGATGTTCGTGCTCCAGCGCCTGATGCGCGAGGCCGCGGCCGGCCAGCCCGGCTGCGCCATCTCGTTTGGGCCCGGTGTGACTGCGGAGATTATGCGCTTCCATGCCGCATGAGCTCGATTTTGCCCACCGCGCAGAGCTCTCTGAATGCATGGATGAGGCCTCGAGCGACGCTGAACTGCGCGCCTGCCTGCGCGATCTGATGCAAGTGAATCGAACCGTTTTGGGCTACCGGCCAACGCTCCATTGGATCGCCCGCTTTACCCGGCGCGGAGAATCGCCCCTGCACATTGTGGATGTAGGCTGCGGAGGCGGAGACATGTTGCGCCGCATCCAGGCTTGGGCGCACCGCAAGCGCGTAGCGGTTCGGCTCACCGGGGTGGATCGTAATCCAAAGATTATCGCGGCCGCGCGCGCCTTCAGCGGAGCAAGCAGCGGCATTGAATGGATCGCGTGCGACGCCGATACGTACCAGCCCACATCCCAGATCGACTTAGCGATCAGCTCGCTCTTCACGCATCATCTCTCTGACCAGGAGATTGTCCGGTTCCTGCGATGGATGGAGCAGTTCGCGACGCGCGGCTGGTTCGTAAACGATTTGCGCCGGGGAGCGATGTCTTACTATCTCTTCATGCTGCTGGCGTGGTCGATGCGCTGGCACCGCTTTGTGCGCCACGACGGTCCAGTATCGGTCCGCCGCAGCTTCACCCCGAGCGACTGGGCCAGGTACGTGAGCCTGGCGGGCCTGCCGGCTGACGCCGTCAGGATATTTGACGCATGGCCGGGTAGGCTTTGCGTGGCGCGTGTGAAGTGACGCCGTCTATCAGCTCGCCCTTTCGAACCGATGCGCTCGTCATCGGCGGAGGTCCTGCCGGCGCCGCCCTGGCAACCTACCTGGCGCGCCGCGGCCGCGCAGTGGAAGTCGTGGAGCAAAGCGCGACCGCGCATCACAAAGTCTGCGGTGAGTTTCTGAGCCGCGAAGCGATCGCTTATCTCGACGAACTGGGCCTTAACCTCCGCGCGCAGGGCGCAGTGGCCATTCATGGAGTGCGGCTGGCTGCGCGCAGCGTGATCGCGGAGTGCGAACTCCCGTTCCCCGCTCTCTCACTCACGCGCCGCGCTCTCGACGAAGCCCTGCTTTCGAGGGCAGCGGGCGCGGGCGCAGCGGTGCTGCGCGGCCGGCGTGTCGCATCGCTCCAGCCAGCCGCATCGGGATGGGCGGCGTCGCTTGCCGATGGCGAATCCCGCTATGCGCCGGCGGCCTTTCTCGCCACCGGAAAGCACGACTTGGCTGGCCATCGAAGACCTCCGGGCAGACAGAGCAACCTCATCGCCTTCAAAACATACTTCCGCGTGACTCCGGCGCAGGAGCGCGCGCTGCGCGGATGGGTGGAGCTGATTGTATTTCACGGTGGGTACGCCGGATTGCAGCTCACAGAAACCGGCGAAGCGAACTTGTGCCTTGTGGTGCGGCGCTCGGCCTTCAAAAGCTGCCATAACCACTGGCCAGTCCTCCTTGAACGCTTGCTCAGTTCCTCCGATCACCTTGCCCAGCGGCTCGAAGGCGCGCGGCCTCTGCTGCCCAAGCCCCTGGCGCTCTCGTTGATTCCCTACGGCTTACTGGTTCCCCGTC
>JASHUH010000156.1 GCA_030040115.1 Acidobacteriaceae bacterium
GTGGTCCGGCGCCGTGGCCCCGGGGGCGCAGATCGTGCTCGAAACCGACGCCTACAACAGCCAGACAGATCCCACCAACGACCCCCTCTGGGACGGCGCCGAGTGGGTGATCGACAACGCGTTTACCTCGGGCTCCGCGGTCTCCGGGGCCCGCATCCTCAGCCTCAGCTACGGCGAGTGCGAACTCGGGAACGGCACGGCCTCCAACGTCGCCTACAACAATCTGTGGCAAACGGCTTATGCCGGCGGCATTGCCGTCTTCGTCGCCACTGGAGACTCCGGCTCGCCCTCCTGTGACGACGGCCTTGACTACATCGGCAACCCCTATGAAGCGCAGTACGGCCTGTCAGTGAGCGGTCTTGCCTCCTCGCCCTACGACACCGCCATGGGCGGCACCGATTTCAATTGGTGCGACATTACGCAATCGGCCGCCTGCACCTCCTCCGACGCCTCCAAGTATTGGAACACCAGCAACGGCAGTGATGAGGCGACGGCCAAGGGCTACGTGCCAGAGCAGCCCTGGAACGACACCTGCCTGAATCCTCTCCTTCTGCCGTACTTCCAAGGCATCGCGTCTGAAGTAGGAGCCACGGAACCGGCCAATACCGAAGCCGCCTGCAACTTCATCTACGAATACTTTGGGACGATCTACGAGGATTCGGGCGATGAGGTGATGCTTGCGCCTTACGTTGACACCGTCGGCGGCTCCGGCGGCGCCAGCAATTGTGTGGTCAATTCGACAACTGGCCAAAACAACACGACTGAGGGCCCCAATGGCTCCTGCAGCTCCACCGACTCAAGCACCGGATCGTCCTACGGCAATCTCACCCTGGTCAGCGACGGCTGGCCCAAGCCAAGCTGGCAGGCAGGCGTCTCCGGCATTCCCAATGACGGCGTCCGCGACCTGCCCGACGCCAGCTTCTTCGCCGGTAACGGCTACCTCGACAGCGCCACGCTGATCTGCGTCTCCAACGACGACGCCTCCTGCACCGACATCGGCAACACCGATTGCGACATAGCCAACGGGCTTGGCTCCTGCACCGGCGGCGCCGAAGAAATTGGCGGGACCTCCGTCGCTACGCCGGAAATGGCCGGCGTCATGGCCCTCATTAACCAGCATGCCGGCGCTACGCAGGGCAGCCCCAATGCCGGGCTTTACTCCCTCGCCGCCAAACAGACCTACTCCGAATGCAGCGCCGAGAGCGTGACGAACTCCAGCAGTTGCTACTTCCAGAGCATCGACCAGGGAACCAACTCCATGCCCTGCGATTACAACGGCGAGGCGGTAGAAGGCGGCGCAGTCTACGATCCCGATACCGGAGAATGGGAAGCGGGCGAGACATATCAGGGCCTGGCCTCGCCTAATTGCTCCATCGTCAATTCCGGCGATGTGGTGGGCACGCTCTCCGGCTACTCCGCCGCTACCGGCTACAACCAGGCCGCCGGCCTCGGCTCGCTCAATATCGCCAACGTGGTCGATGCCCCCACCAGCGTTTGGACGGCCGCCACGTCCGGGCTCGCCACCCCAACGGTAAGCATCGGCTTGAATGGCGTCACCTCCATCAATGAGAGCCAAAGCCTCACCGTCACCGTTACGGTCTCCGGCTCCGCCGGTACGCCCACCGGCAACGTCACCCTGACAGCCTCCAACACCGGCGCGAACGAATACAGCTCGTCGCAAACTTTATCCGGCGAGATCGCGACATTCACCCTTCCGGCCAGCACCTTCACCGTGACGGGCAGCGCCACGCTCACGGCCGCCTACGATGGCAACAGCGCCTACAACGACGCCAGCAACACCGCAGCCGTGACGATCACGGGCTCGACCACCTCCACCGCAACGTTCGTCCTGGGCTCCATCACCTCGCCCGCGGCCGTTGCGCCGGGAGGAACTGCTACGGCCACGGTAAGCGTCTCCAGCAGCAGCGGCTACGCGGGCGCCATCACCCTGAGCTGCGCGCTCACCAGCCAGCCGGCCAGCGCCTCCAACCTGCCTACCTGCACGCCCAGCGGAACCATCACCCTGAGCGCGTCGGCCACGACCGGCAGCGCCACGATGACCGTGACCACCACCGCGGCCACCATCTCGGAACTGCGCACGCCGGCCGGCGGCAAGGGCCTCTTCGGCGCTGCAGGAGGAGCGCTGCTTGCCCTGCTGGTCTTCTTCGGCATCCCGGCCCGCCGCCGTAGCTGGCGCGCCATGCTTGGCCTCGTGGTGCTCATCGCCGCTCTCAGCAGCCTTTCGGCCTGCGGAGGAGGCGGTAGCAGCTCAAGCACCATCCCGGGGACGACCGCCGGGACCTACACCTTCACTGTGACCCCGTCAGGCAGTCCATCTCCTGCTTCAACCCCGGCCACGCAAACTTTCAACGTTACGGTCAACTGAAAATCATCCTCAGTCTGGCGACCCAACCCAAAGCACGGCCAGGCTGAGAGGCCCTCCCCCAAGAGCGGCCCTCCCTTCGGGGAGGGCCGCTTCGTCTCCCCATGGGTTCACTCCAATTTTCTGTCAAGCGCCCCCCGTCAAAACATTCTCCATCCGGTTTAATTTCAATTCTTTACGCAATCCGCCCAGTTGCCGGTTTTTTCTGCGGAATCGCTATCCTGTCTCTAGAGCCTGTTATGAACTTTGGGGCGGGCAGCGACGGGAGCCAATTTTCCTGAGTTCTAGGAGCGAGGAGAGACGCATACCGGGTGTCTGCTAGCGACGAGGGACAACGAAATCGGGAGAAATTGGCCCCGTCCCGAAGGGTTGCGAGAGAAAATCCGGCCATACTTCGTTCTCGCCCTTGACGGTGGACCCGCCACAGCCTGCGGGCTCGGCCTCGTCTGACTGAATTTTCGCGCGCAGCGCTGTCTGCGCTGTCTGCCCCAAAGTGGATAACAGGCTCTAGGCTTAAACCGGCGCCGAGCGCCCGCGCCGCAGGGGCGCGATACCGCGTAGTAGCCGGTCAAAGCCCCTGTTTTCAGGATTTTGGATTCCAAATTCCTCAAAACAAGACACTTACGGCAGAACCTCGACC
>JASHUH010000157.1 GCA_030040115.1 Acidobacteriaceae bacterium
TCCGGATTATGTGAAGACGACGTACCGGGCGAAGGTGGACTCGCATATTGAGGATTTGCGTTCGCGCACGCGCGGGGCGGGAATGGACTATCAACTGCTTTTGACCAATCAACCTTTGGATAGGGCGCTGCGCGAGTATTTGATGCTGCGGCAGGCGGGGAACTGAGGGCGCGACCACGAGAATTGGTGGTCTCCCAGGTTCCCAAAATCGGGACTTGGGAGGCCCCGTTTCGTGAGATGAATCAGGGTCACGCCGCGAAAGAATTTGGAGGACGGAAGTGGGCTTTCTTGCGCCATGGTTTTTGGGCGGTTTGGCGGCGCTGGGCGTGCCGGTGTTCGTGCACCTGCTGCGCAAGCACGTGACCACGCCCCGGCCGGTGAGCTCGCTAATGTTCTTTGAGCGCGGGACGCAGAGCTCGACGCGGCACCGGCGGCTGCGTTACCTGGTGCTGTTCGCGTTGCGCTTTGCCCTGGTGCTGTTGATTGTGCTGGCCTTTGCGAATCCCTTTGTGCGCAGGGCGGCGGCGAACGCCAACGGGCGCTTGCTGCTGATCGCGCTGGACCATTCGTTCAGCATGCGGGCGGGGACGCGCTTTGCGGACGCCAAGCAGCAGGCGCTGGCGCTGCTGGCGGCCAAGCCGCACGGGCAAAAGGCGCAGATTATGGCGCTGGGCGGGCAAGTGGATCTATTGACGCAGCCGATGGACGACGATGCGCAACTGCACGCGGCGCTCGAAAGCATCGAGCCGGGCGACGGGCACGCCAATTTCGGCGAACTGGGCCGGGTGCTGCGCACCATGAGCGAGACTGTTCCGGGGCCGATCGATCTGCACCTGTTTAGCGACATGCAGCGCAGCGCCATGCCGGCCAATTTTGCGGATATGGTGATGCCGGCCAAGGTGACGCTGGCGCTGCATCCAGCGGCGAAGGGCGCAACCCCGCCGAACTGGACCGTGGAGAGCGTGAACGCGCCGGCGCAATTGTCGAACCCAAAAGATCCCAAGCTGTCGCGCGTGGAGGCGGTGGTGGCGGGGTTCAACACGCCGGCGGCGACGAAGATGGTCTCGCTGGTGGTGAACGGCAAGACCCTAGACACGAAGAAAGTGAATGTGCCGGCCAACGGGCGCGTCACGGTGGACTTTGCGCCGCTCACGGTGGGCTATGGATTCAATCGCTGCGAGGTGCGGATCGACTCCGCCGGGGTGGGCGGCGATGCGCTCGCGGCCGATGACGCCAGCGTTTTTGCGGTGCGGCGCTCCGATCCGGAGCGGGTTCTTTTTGTTCACGAGGGGAGCGACGTACGTGCGGCGCTTTATTTCGATGCGGCATTGCAGGCGGCGGCGCAGGGGGCTTTCATTTTGCAATCGTCAGCCGCCGAGCAGACGACGGATCTCGATCCGTCGCGGTTCGCGTTCGTGGTGCTGTCCGACACAGTATCGCTGCCGTCGATCTTCGAACACGCGTTGGCCCAGTATGTGGCCAAGGGCGGCAGTGTGCTGATGGCGCTGGGCACGTCGGCAGCGCACCATGCGCAGATTCCGCTGTGGGGCGGGAGCGTGAAGCAGGTGCATGACTACTCCCGGGGGGGCGATGCGGCGACGGTGGGTCAGGTGGATTTCAGTTATCCCGCTCTGGAGCAGGCGCAGCCGGGCCGCGACAACGGCGGATGGGCTGAGGTGAAGGTTTTTTACGCCATCGGGGTGGATCCAGGGCAGGCGCGGGTGGCCGCGCGGCTCAATGACGGCACGCCTCTCCTGCTCGATAAGCCAATGGGCGAGGGGCACATCCTGCTGTTCACGTCGGGACTTGAGAATTTGACCAACGATCTGCCGCTGCACCCGGTATTTGTGGCGTTTGTGGATCGCATGGCGCGGTATCTCTCAGGCGACGAACGAGTAAGCGGATCGCGGCTTGTGGATTCGTATGTGCAATTGCGGGTAGCGGAGGAGTCGGGCGGCGCGCTGGGGAACGTCGAAGTGATCGACCCCGAGGGACGGCGGGCGCTGACGCTCAGCGAAGCGCGGACGGCGCAAAGCTTCCGGCTGGCGAGCGCGGGGTTTTATCAGATTCATTTCGCTAACGGGCGAGACGCGGTGATCGGGGTAAATCCCGATCGGCGCGAGTCGGATCTGGCGCCCATGGCGCAGGATGTACAGCAACTGTGGAGCGGCAGCTCCGGCGAGCACGCGGCGCGGACGGCGGGCGCGGCGGCGGCTCAAGTGAAAGAACAACCGGTAAGCCTCTGGTGGTACGTTATGCTGCTTGCATTGATAGTCGGATTGGCGGAAACGGCCTTCGCCAGCGGATACATGGGCACGCAGCGGGAGGAAGTATGAGCAACTCGAGTGAGCTCAATTCCTATATTGCGCGGCTGCAGAAGCGGCTGCGGCTGGGCGCGTGGCTGCGCGGGGCGGCCATTTTTACGGGAACAGCGCTCATGGTGACCGTAGCGCTGGTGCTGGTGCTGAATCACCTGGCGTTTCCCGCGCGCGGAGTGACCGTGGCGCGGTTGGCGATCTTGGTGGCGCTGGCCGCGGTGGCGACCTTGGGGATTGCGCTGCCCGTGGTGCGCCTGACGCGCGCGCGGACGGTGAGCGACGCAGAAGCGGCGAATCCCGAACTGGAGCAACGGCTGACGACGTTTGAGGAGCGCGCCAACGAGGGCGATCCGTTTCTTGAGTTGCTGGCCGCCGATACGCTGGAGCGGACGCAGTATGCCGAGCCCTCGTCAATGGTTCCCGATAACCGCTTGTTGGCGCTGGGCGGCGCGGGTTTGGCGTGCCTGGCTGTGCTGGTGTGGATGATTGCGGCGGGGCCCGGATACCTGGGTTACGGCGCTTCGCTGGTGTGGCTGGGGCCGAAGAAGAACGTTGCGCCGCTGTATTCGATCGTCGTGAAGCCGGGGAACGTGTCGGTGCGGCGCAACAGCGATCAATTGATTGTGGCGCGCGTGAAGGGCATGGTTCCCAACAAAGCGCAACTCTTCGCGCATTTCAAAAGCGCGGCGGGGTGGGAGCCGGTGACCATGCAGGCGACTCCTGACGCGAACGACGGGGCAACGTATCAGTTTACCTTTGCCGGGTTGCCGGAAGACGTGGAGTATTACGTGGCGGCCGGGCCGCTGGTTTCGCCGCACTATAAGGTGCGGGTGGTGGACCTGCCTGGGGTGAAGGCCATCCAGGTGACGTATCACTATCCCAAGTGGACCGGGATGAAGCCGGTGACGGAGGAGCACTCGGGGGACTTGCGCGCGCTTGAAGGGACGGATGCTGAAATCAAGCTGCAGATGGACCGGCCCATGAAGGACGGGCAGCTCGCGCTGGCCGACGGCAAGACGATTCATCTGATCGCGGGGCCGGGAAACACCTACCAGGGCACGATTCATATGGAGAAAGACGGAGCCTATCACGTGGCGGCCTCCGACGAAGGCCAGCCGGTGCGGCTTTCGGAAGATTACTTTATTGCGACGGATAAAGCGCAGCCGCCCGAGATTGCGATCGACCGGCCCAGCGGGGATTACCGCGCCAGTCCGATTGAGGAAGTGACGGTGGAGGCCAAAGCCGACGACCAGTTCGGGCTCAAGGACATGCACCTGCACTACTCGGTGAACGGCGGGGAGGATCACGATGTCGACCTGCTAAAAACGCCGGGCGCGAAAAGTGCGGATGGCAAGTACCTGCTTTCGCTCGAAAGCTTCAAGCTTGTGCCGGGCGACGTGATCAGCGTTTACGCAACGGCGAAAGACGGAAACAGCCAGGGGCACACCGATATCGAGTTTATTCAGGTGGACCCGTTTGAGCGGGAGTTTTCGCAGTCGCAGCAAGCTGGTGGCGGAGGCGGTGGCGGCGGAGGAGGCGGCGGCAGCCAGACCGAAATGTCGATGCGCGAAAAAGAGTTGATCGGCGCGACCTGGAAGCAGCAGAACGACAAGACCGCGACGGCGAAAGACGAGGCGGCGCAAGCCCAGTTTCTTTCCAATGCGCAACAGAAGCTGCGCGACCAGGTGAATGCGCTTTCAGTGCGCATGGAAAGCCGGGATGTGGCCGAGGCGAACCAGGAGTTCACCGACTTCAACAAAGACATGCTGGCGGCGGCCACGGCGATGGGGCCGTCTGCGGACAAGCTGAAAAGCATGGCATGGAAGGATGCGATTCCGCTGGAGCAAAAGGCGCTGCAGGCGCTGCTGCGCGCCGAGGCGACCTTCCGGCGGATCGAAGTGGCCTTTGGACAACGGGGCGGCGGCGGAGGGGGCGGCGGCAATGCGGGCCGCGACCTGGCAAGCCTGTTCGACCTCGAATTGGATACGGAGAAAAACCAGTACGAGACCG
Organism: Acidobacteriaceae bacterium; assembly: GCA_030040115.1. Classification (GTDB taxonomy): domain Bacteria; phylum Acidobacteriota; class Terriglobia; order Terriglobales; family Acidobacteriaceae; genus Telmatobacter. The sequence continues at coordinate 4,329 of JASHUH010000157.1, forward strand.
CGCCGACGGCTTCGCCCCAGGAAGAGAAGGAAAAGAAGGTGGAAGACGCGCTGGAGAAGCTGGATGCGCTGGCGCGGCGGCAGGCGGACTTAGCCAATCAGCCGCAGAATCCGCAGCAGAGCTTCCAGGAGCGCTGGCAACAGGAGATGCTGCGACGGGAAGCGGAACAGTTGCAGCGGCAGATGGAGCAACTGGCGAGAAACGGACAACAGAGCCAGCAAGGACAACAGAGCGCGTCGGGCTCGTCCGCGCAGCAAAACGGCCAGCAGCAAAGCGGGCAACAGAGCGGGCAGCAACAGAACGGACAGCAGCAAAATGGCCAGCAGGGAGGGCAGCAGCAGAGCGCGTCACAACAAAATGGCGCGCAGGGCGAGCAGGGTCAGCAAAGCGCGTCAGGCTCGTCCTCATCGGGGCAGGGGAGCTCCGGTCAGCAGGGCGACGGTATGCAGGGTGGGCAGCAGAGCGCGGGCATGCAAGGGCAACAAAGCGCAGGCATGGAAGGCGGCCAGCAGCGCATGGGTGAGCAGAGCGGGGCGCAGGGCCAAAGCGGTTCGCAGCAGGCGCGTGGGCAAAGCGGCCGACAATCGGCTTCGGGCGAGTCGAACGAGCAACGCATCGAGCAGTCGCTGAGCCGGCTGCAACAGGCGACCGAGGCGATGAAACGCGGCGGAACGCCTCAGCAGAGCGCGGAGGCGGCGCGCGAAGCCGCGGAACAATTGCGGGAGGCGACGAGTCTGCTTGCCGGTTCGCAGAAGCAGCTGGCCACGGGCAGGGTGGGCTCGATGACGCAGGAGGCCGAGAGGCTGGCGCAGGAAGAACGTGCGCAGGCCGGGCAAATCAACAAGCTGGCCAACTCCGGGCAAGACGAACGAGTGAATCCGAACGACCTGGACAGCTTGATGGGTCGCATGCATCAGCGGGACCAGTTGGCGGCGGAACGGCAGCAGCTTTCCGACGCGCTCTCAAGGTTGCAGCAGAACATGCGCGATGCAGCGCGGGATATGGCTCCGGACCAACCGGGCGTGGCGGAAAAGCTGCGCGACGCCTTGTCGGAGATGGACGAATCGGACCTGGACAATTATGTGCAACGAACCGCGGATTGGCTGCGCAGCGGCATCAATCCGAATTCCAACGGGACGGAGGGGCAAATTGCGCAAGGGCTGCAAAAGTTATCGCAGAATTTGCAGCAAGCGGAAAACGCGATGACCAATGCCAAGCCGGGACAGCAAGGCGCCGGACAACAAGGAGACGAGAGCGCGGCGCTCAACCAGGCGGAGCGGTTCCGCGATGAACTCGAAGCCATGGCGCGCGGGCACGGAGCGGACAGTGGGCAGTCGGCCCAAAGCGGTCAATCCCGTAACGGTCAGAATGGCCAACAGGCGGCCAATGAGGGACAGTTGAGCCGGAATGGAGGACAGGCAGGCCAGAATGGCCAGAACGGAAAACAGCAGGAATGGGCGATGAATCCCCAACCGCTGGGCCGCTCGGGGCAGGGCTCAAATCAGGGCGCCAATCAGGGCTCCAATCAGGGCGCCAATCAGAGTGCAAGGCAAGGCTCGAATCAAGGATGGAATCAAGGCTCAAATCAAGTCTCGAATCAGGGCTCAAATCGGGGCGGTGGCGCGCGTGCCGGCGGCGATTTGGGCAATTGGCAGCGGGGCGACGTGCGCAACGGATTTAGTGGCGATACGCGGCCGGGCGGAGGCGCAGTGGACGGCACGCTTTGGGGAAACTTCGATACCGGCAATAACACGCCTCGCGCGCGGGGTATGCGGCAGGGCGTGCCGACCGACGCCTCTGGCAATCCTGCCGACACGGAGCAAATCATCGACCAGGGGATGCGCGAGCTGAACCAATTGCGGCAGATGGTGCAAGACGACCCGCAGGCCGCGAAACAGGTTGAGGAGATGGAGCGGCAGATGCAGCGGCTGGATCCCAGCCATTTTCCCGGCAACCCGGCAATGGTGGAACAGATGCACCGGGAACTGCTGGGATCGGTCGACAAGCTGGAGCTTCAACTGCAACATGACGGCGCCCAGAGCGATGCGCGGACGGGGAAGCCGTACACGGTTCCACCGGGGTATCAGGAATCGGTAGCCGACTATTACCGACGGCTGAGCAAGAACCCCTAGAGCCTTTCTCCTTTAGATGTATACTATGATTGGCGCTGTTCCGCGAAGCATATTTTTATGGCGAAGGCGTTTTCGAATGATCTTCGGCGTAGGTTCCTGTCGGC
>JASHUH010000158.1 GCA_030040115.1 Acidobacteriaceae bacterium
GCGGTCGATGGCTTTCACCCGTGCGCTTTGGGAACGTCTCGGTGGATTTCCCGAGGGGGTGCTGGTAGGCGAAGACACCCTCTTCGATGCCCAGGCGCGGCGGCGAGCCAAGACTGCGTTTGTGACTAACGCCAAGGCCATTTACCGGCCTCAAAACAGCTTCCGCTCCGCCTGCCGGCAGATGGCGCGATATGCGATCAGCGACGGCCATGCTGGCGTGCGCCAGGCGCGGCTCCTTCGCCATGCGGCGCGCTGTCTGCTGCAGGTCCTGGCGCTGGCCATCCTGCCCTGGACGTTCATTCCGTTGCTGGTGGTGCTGGCGCTGGAAGCTTGGTTTGCCTTTCACCGCGATTGGCGCCTCTTGTGCCGCTTTGGCTTGCGCGCCATTGCCGCCCGGTTCCTTTTCTCCGCCGCGGTTCCGTGGCTGGTCGCCGTGAACCAGATGCGCGGGCGATTCAGCAGCCAGGCGCTGACGAACCGGCAAAACGCATCTCTTCCCGGCGACGGGGTCACGCCAAAAGCCCGAAATTAATCTCGCCGCCGCCGCTGATGGGTTGAAGGAATATTCATGTCCTCCCGGTATTTGGCGACCGTGCGGCGGGTGAGCTGAATGCCATGCGCCTGCAACGTCGCCGCAAGCTGGTCATCCGTGAAAGGGTGGTGCGGATCTTCGTCTTCGATGAGTTTGCGGACTTTCCGCTTGAGGACGAGCAAAGGCGTGTCCGCTCCTTCCGGGCCGTTGGCGCCTTCGGAAAAGAAAAAGCGCAGCTCGAGTACGCCCTGCGGCGTGTGCGCGTATTTATTGGCCACAGCGCGGCTGATGGTGGAGGGGTGCACTCCAATTTCTTCGGCGACTTCTTTAATCATCATCGGCCGTAACGCTTCGACGCCGCGCTCCAGAAAGTCGCGCTGGCGGCGAACGATGACTTCACAGGTACGCAGAATCGTGCTCTTGCGCTGGGCGATGTTGCGCATCAGTTGCATGGCGGAACGGAAACGCTCTTTCACGTAATCCTTGACCTCTTTATCAGTCGATTCCGAAACCAGCATGCGTCGGTAGCGCTGGCTGAGCCGAAGGCTGGGCAGGTCCTCCTCGTTCATGCTCACGGTCCAATCGTCGCCGCGCTTGACGAAGACCACATCGGGTTCGATGGAGCGTGTCTGGTCGCGGTTATACATGCGGCCCGGGTGCGGATCGAGGGTGCGGATGAACTCGACAGCCAGGTGGGCTTCTTCAGGCGTCACCTGGGCCGCGCGGGCCAGGTCCTTCACATCGCGCTTGAGGAGCAGATGCAAATGGTGGTCCACAATCAACGCCGCGACTTCCATGGCGCGCCGCCGCTCCTCGATTTTAACCTCGGCCTCACCACGGAAACCGCGATGGGTGTCGTCCTCTGGTTCGAGCGCGCGATTGGCGTACAAATGGCCGAATTCCTGCTGTTGAGCAACGATTTGAATCAGCAAACATTCTCGAAGGTCCCGCGCACCCACGCCGGCAGGATCGAGATGCTGGACAAGATCGATGGCGCGGCGCAGCAATTCGAGAACTGGCTCTGGGACCGTTTGGCGCTGAGCCTGAGCAAACGCCGCGGACTCGCCATTCGCATGGGCGGGCTCAACCGTGGGCGGCTCAATTTTGCCGGCCTCAATCTTTGCCCCGTGCCGGGGTATATTCAGAGCATCCGCGACATATGCCGCCTGCTCCGGTTTGTGGCCATTCCCCCAAGCCGCCGCGACCACTTTCTCAATTCGGTCTCCCGAAATCGGCTGGAAAGCCGCAACCATCTCCTCTTCGCTCGCGGCCAGATAACCCCCTTCGTCGAGGTTCCCAATGATGAACTCCGCCGCACACGCAGTTGCGGATCCAGGTTCAAAGACCCCAATTGCCACGCCAGGTGATCGGACAGAGTTGTAGGCTGGGAGAGAAAGTTTTCGAACGAGGGCCTTTCACTCTCTTCGTATTCCGGCTGCGTGCGATAGCCGGGATCCAGGTATTCCTGGAAGTACGCTCCAAAATCGATCTCGCTGAATACATCTTTGGGCGGAGCAGCCGCCTCTTCGGCGCTGCGCTCCAGTTGCGCTTCGCGGCCGGCCAGTTGATCCAGCATCGGAACCGATTCGTCAATCTCCTCCAGGACGGGGTTTTCCACCATCTCGGCATCGATCATCTCCTTCAGTTCGAGCTTGTTAAGGGCGAGAACGCTCACCATCTGCATCAGGCCCGGCGTAAGAACCTGGCGTTGCGCCACTTTCAAATTCAATTTGGGTTGCAACAACGCCATAAATCGGACTCGTTCCCGCGTCGACCTGCTTGAAATTCTAATCGTGTGAGAAATGGCTTAATGAGAAAATTGTCTCACTTCTGGCCTTGAATACCGGTATGGGCAGCCGCCCAATTCGGGAATTTTTTGTGAATTCGCAGGCTTTCCCGAAGTGAACGGGGGAGGGGAAAGCATGCTTCCCTGCTTCCGGCGGCATTGCCGTCGCGAAAAGCTAACACGCGGAGGCGCGATGGCCCCAGCGGTTACGGTATACCTTTCCCCGCAGCCACATCAACCCAAAGAAAATCCCTCGCCGAGGTAGACGCGGCGCACTTCTACGTCGTTGCCGAGTTCATGCGGTGTACCGGCGCGGAAGATGCGGCCTTCGGCAATGATGTAGGCCCGATCCGTGACGCTGAGGGTCTCGCGCACATTGTGGTCGGTGACGAGGACGCCGATGCCGCCCCCTTTGAGATCGAAAATGATGCGCTGCAATTCAAGGACAGCAATCGGGTCGATGCCGCTAAAGGGCTCGTCGAGGAGGATGAAGTTGGGTTGGATGCAAAGAGCGCGGGCAATCTCCACGCGGCGCCGCTCGCCGCCGGAGAGCGCGTAGCCGCGAGTGGTGCGAATATGGCCCAGATTAAGCTGATGGATGAGCCGTTCCGTGCGCGCCCGGCGCTCGCGAAAGCCCAGCGGCTGAGCCTCAAGAACCGCGAGGATGTTCTCCTCCACGGTGAGCTTGCGGAAAACCGAAGGCTCCTGGGGCAGGTAACTGATGCCGTAGCTGCGCGCCCGCAGGTACATGGGCAGGCGGGTGATGTCGGTGGAGTCGACCAGGACCCGGCCGGTTTCAGGCTGCACCAAGCCGACAATGATGTAAAAGCTGGTGGTTTTCCCTGCGCCGTTCGGTCCCAGCAGCCCGACGACTTCACCGCGGGAGATTTTTAGGTCGACCCCGCGAACAACTTGGCGTCCCTTATAGCTCTTGCCGATGCCCTCGGCAATCAACGTCTCCATTCAGGTCGTAAACTTCCTTGCCGCAGTCACTTTGGCGCCGTCGTCTCGGTGGTTGTCTCGTGGCCGCGGCCTTCGATACTGACGCTATCATCGCGGCTATGGAAAATCAAAGCCGCGCCGGTCAC
>JASHUH010000159.1 GCA_030040115.1 Acidobacteriaceae bacterium
GGGCAGGTCAGGCCGCAGCGCGTGCATCCAGTTTTTAATGCGAGTGGATACCGTGATCCAGATGCGGTCTTTCGAATCCCGCAGCACGAAATTGACTTTGCCAATTGGCTCCCCATCAATGTGGTCGGCCAGCACTCGCGATTCGCCTTCACGGGACATTACTTCCAGACGGTCGGTTCCAAAATTGGCGATGAGGATGTCGCCATTCGCGGCGAAGGCGAGGCCGTTGGGGAGCGTGCCTTCGAGATAACGCGAGGCTTCGCTCTCGACTCCTGCGAAGTGGCGGGAAGCGCGCTGGGCGATGATTCGCTGGCTGCCGTCGGGCTGAAGATGCACCACGCCGCCGCGAGCGTCCGCGATCCACAGTGAGCCGTCGGGCTCGGCAAGGATGCATTCCGGCCGTTGCAGACCGGCGCCGGTGTAGCTCAGGTCGGAAGGTCTCAATTCCAAATCAAGGGGCGAGGCCGGCATAAGAATTTACCTTCGTACATTGCATTATATGCATAGCTCATTGATAAAAATTGGCCAAAAGCGTTCCACGCGCACATGAGTCGATGCCCAAATTCTGAACCACCTCCCGCGACGCTTCGAGGATGACTGGGGCTCCTCGTTTCCGCGGCCAGCGTCACACCTTGGAGCCAGTTTGGGCCAGAGCGTGACCGATACGCGCGGCTACCATGCAGACCTTTTCACCGTATTCCGGGTAGAGTTCCTTGGAGAAGCGGGAAGCGGGAGCGGAGATGCCGATGGAGCCAACAATATCGTCCCCGAAGCGAATCGGGGCGGCGATGCAGCGCAAATCGGGAGCGAACTCCGACTCGTCCGTGGCGTAGCCGCGCTCGCGCACTGCGGTGCACTCCCGGGCCAGAGCCTTAAGGCCGGTGATGCTGGACCGGGTATACATCTGCAGCGGTCCGGCTCCCAAGAGGGCGCGCAGCTCGCGCTCGTCTGCGTCGGCGATCAGGGCTTTTCCGTGCGCGGTGCAATAGAGTGGCACAAGTTCCCCGGTTTGGCCGGCGACGGCGAGCACGTGCGTGGCGTGTGCCGAGTCAATGAAAAGGGCGTGCTTGCCTTCGCGGATGGCCAGATGAGCCGTTTCGTTGATCTGCTTGGCCAGGTGCTCGAGTTCGGGGTGGGCCACTTTAACCAGCATGTTGCTCCAATCGTACTGCCGCGAAAGAGTCCACATCGAAGACCCGAGAACATAGTCCTTGCGCCCTGGCGGACACGAGAGAAACCCGCGGCGGCGCAGCGTGTGCGCCAAGCGGAAAGCGCTGCTGCGATCGATGTTCAGTAAATCGGCCAATTCCCCCAGGGAGACCGGCTGCTTGGAACGGGCAACGAGCTGCAGAATCGCCAATCCGCGATCCAGGCTTTGGATAAAGGGCGCTTGGGGACTCTTTGTCGGCATGGGCGGCATAAGGTGATGCTCAAGTGCGAAATTTCACCCCTATAGATTAAAGATAACTCACCCTATTCCTCGCCAATGGATGCGATCGGACCGATCCGGATCGCCAGCCAGAGAATTGGGGGCCGGAAATGCGCCGCGCCCACGCCGATTTCTGGCTCCGCTCTCCCACTACAAAAGGATTTTTTAGCTTGGATTCTCTGTGTCAGGATGGTGTCTGACGCCAGCCCTCGAGGTTTCCCCCTCTTGCGAATCAAGAAAAGCGATTTTGCTTAGAAGCTGGAAACCCGTGCCGCCGGTACTGGTGCCGTTCGATTTCAACAGGCTACGGTTTGGCATTGGGCTTGCTCTTTTTCTTTATCGCAGCGGCGCGTCTTTCGGCGTCTTCTGTCTGGAATGTTTCTCCGATTCCCATCAATGCTTTGGAGCCCACAGAAACGACCAAATTGGGAGAATGCGGGAGATTTCCGAATGCGCATGTCGTTCCAATATCGATGTGGCTCAATGCCCCCGAAAGCGCCAGCATTTCACCGTCATCTGGACCGCATACTTGGATTCCCGTCGAAGGCGGCGTCGTCGATGGTGGAATCTTACCGCATTCATTAATCGGGTTCATTCCAGCGGCGCGGGCCATGTCGATAATCATCCCGCACACTCGAAATCCATCAATATCTGGCAGCGTCATAAGCGAGCGCACAAAGATAGTTTTGCCTTGGAATCGTTTGAGTTGCTTAATGATCGCGTCGCGCTCCTCGGTCGTCTGTAGATTGCGCATTGAGAATGCCCATTGCGTCTCCCTCAGCCCGGCGTCGATCTGGTCAGCTTTCGCGGATACCACGTTCACTTTCAGTCCTGCGGCCTCAGCTAGATCATTGGCCTTTTGCGCGTTTTGGACAGCATCTCCAGCCTGTTGTGTTACCAGTGCGAGTAATTGGTCGCTATCTGACCTTAATTCGCTTGTTTTTGAACGCAGTTGGCTGTTTATGGAAGCCAATTCCTTACTTGCCCAAGCTTCGCCAAAAACGCCAGCGACGACAACCACCGTGGCGAGCATCTCAAACCAAAAGAACCGGATAAAAGATGGGCGATCTGGCGATCTAATGGTTCCACGTCGCCAGCCTTTCAAGTCGTCCCAGTACTGCCATACAATTCCTACAATTTCCGCCGCAACCCCAAGCGCCACCGCAATAGAACAAACCCACGCGAATGTTTCCCATCCCCCCGATGATCCCTCAGTGGTTTTTAAGGAACTTTCCAGCGCCGCGATAGAGCTTCGACAGGCTGATATAGAGGCCGCCAAAGCAGAAGGGTCTTTAGGAAAAGCCGAACACGGCGTAGCGAGAGCTTGCATGACTGCAACCATATCGCTCCTCAGCATTCTTGTTGCGAGTATCCTGATAATCCTAGCACTTCGGCACAAAAGAATTCTATAAAAACGCAAAATAATGCTTTACATTATCCTCTTTAGTGATATTATAAAGGCAGTAAAGAGGCAGAAATGAACCGCTTGAGCAGTGAAAAACGGGGCGAAGGTGATCGGAGCTTTGGTTGAAGGAAACTCCATCAACGCGACCTGCCGGATGCTTGGAGTTGGCAAGCATACGGTTCTCCGCTTGCTCGAAGATGCCGGGGATGCCTGCGCGAAGTTCCATGATCGGTACATCCGCAATCTGAGCGTGCGCCGTCTGCAATGCGATGAGATTTGGAGTTTTGTTGGGGCGAAGGCTAAGAACGTGAAACCAGAGCGTGAGCCGGAGGGATGGGGTGATGTATGGACATGGACGGCCATTGATGCCGATACCAAGCTGTGTATTTCTTGGCTTGTCGGCGGTCGTGACGCGGGCTGGGCCTATGACTTCATGAGGGACTGCGCCGAGCGAATCAGAGGGCGTGTTCAGCTAACCACAGATGCCCACAAAGCCTATCTATCAGCCGTCGAAGGTGCTTTCGGTTGCGATCTGGATTATGCGCAATTACAGAAGATATACGGCGCTCCGACCG
>JASHUH010000160.1 GCA_030040115.1 Acidobacteriaceae bacterium
ATACTCCCGCAGGTCGCGCACCTGGTCGCGCACGGGAGCATAAGCGAACTCGAGATCGTTCAATGTCATTTCTGCTCTTTTTCTGACCTGACTTTAGATGGAACTTTGGGCGTGCCGTGTATTCCAAGCCCACACGACCAGCCCAAGACTCAGTATGGCACAGAGCCATGCAAACACGTCTCCGTGCTCGGTATAGAAGGTGGTCTGCGCGTTGAAGCCGTACTGCGCGATGAGCGCGCCTACCTGGTGGCGCGGGATGGACTGGCGGACGCGGCCATAGGGATCGACGACGGCCGTTATGCCGTTATTGGCGTCGCGCAGCAGCCAGCGGCGGTTTTCAATGGCCCTCATGCGTGCCATGTTGAAGTGCTGCCAGGGGGCGCTGGTGTCGCCGTACCAGCCATCGTCGCTGATGTTGACGAGCACCTGGGCCCCGCGGCGAGCGAACTGGCGGACCTCGTCGGCGAAGACGGCTTCATAGCAGATAAAGACTCCATAGCGATGGCCGTTGAGGAGAAAAACGGCGCGCGCCTGGCCGCGCGTGAACTGGCCGACGCGGCCGGTGAGCTTGTGGGCGAAGGAGAGCAAATCCTGGAAAGGGATGTACTCACCGAAGGGAACGAGGTGGATTTTGTCGTAGCGGCCGGCAAAATGGCCATCGGCGCCGATGATGATGGCGGAGTTATAGTCGCGCCAAACGTTCTCTTGCGGGGAAAAATCCGTGCCTACGCCGCCCACGACGAGCGGGGCGTGGACGGTGAGGGCGATGGCGCGCATGGCTTCGGCAAAGCGCGGCTCGCCTTGAATGAAGGGCGCGGGCGATTCCGGCCAGGCGACGAGATCGGGAGGGGTAGGGTTAGGCGGGCAGTCGATCCTGGCGGTGGGCGCGCCGGTTTGCGGGATGCCGGCGATGTAGGCCGTGCACTGTTCCTGGGCCAGGCGGGTGAACTGGGCGATGTGCTGGTTCCAGGCGGCGCCGAACCAGCTATTGGCAGAGCCGACGTCGAGATTGGGCTGAATGAGGACGGCGGTGGCGGTGGGCGCGGGCCGAGGCGGAGGGACAAAGACGCCGGAGAAGCCGACGATGAGCAGAAACGCGCCGCACACGGACCAGGCTAAGCGGCCGGAGAGCTTGCTCGTGGCGTGGCGGCCCAGGAGCAGGCCGGCGGCGAGGAGGGCGTTGACGGCGACGAGGACAAAGGTGAGGCCGTAGACGCCCGTCCAGGGCGCGAGCTGGTTGACGAGGGAGTTATCGACTTGGGAGTAGCCGAGCTGATCCCAGGGAACAGAGGTGATGCGGGCGGCGGCCAAGTCGAGGACCGTCCAGAGAAAGGGTGCGAAGGCGAGGGCGAGGCGGGTGGAACCGGTGGAGCGGTGAATGAAGTGGAGGCCGAGACCAAAAAGGCCGAAGTAAAGGCCGAGAACCAGGCTGAAGCCGGCCAGGAGCAGCGCCGAAACCAGGGGGGGAAGGCCGCCGTAGATCAGCATGGTGTCGTAAATCCAGTAGCAGTTGCCGGCATACCAGAGGACACCGCAAACGTAGGCGAGGAGAAAGGCGCGGCGCAGAGGGTGGGAGTGACCGGTATTCAGCGGCGAGAGCACGGCCCACAGAAGCGGGACCAGGGCAAACCAGGCGAAGATGCTGCGCCATGGAGGAAGCGGTCTGGCGAGTGGAAAGGGCAGCTCGAGCAGGGCGGCGGAAAGAATGGCGGCGGCCCACCGCGTCCACATCCGTGGCATCGCGGTCAAAACCGTTGATTTCGTAGGCGAGGCTCCTGATTTCGCAGGCGAGGTTCCTGATTGCGCAATGAAAGCCCCTGATTGCGCAGTCAAGGCCCCTGACTTCCCAGCGGACGGCTGCATACAGGCTGGAGTGTATCGCATGGGCGGGGAGTGCGAGCGAGGCAGGCGGTCAGCCGGGCGATGGGGGACGCGGACCCTGCATTTGCATTCAGGCTACAATCGAACGCATGGGACTGGCGGTCTTCTTCATGCGGGTGCTCGAGGCGATGTTTTTGGTCGGCCTAGTGGGGTCGGCGGTGGTGGTCGTGATCAGTTTTATTGAAGACAGTAGAGAGCTTTTCGGCAAAGACTAAGCGGGTGTCGCGGAGCGGGGCGTGGGGCGAGGATTGACAGTGCCGTGACGGGGAAATAGACTCAGCCCAGGGCGTGCGATGATAGTGCGCCCACGAGTTTATTTGGCCGGCCGCCGCGCCGGCATTCTTGCGATGGCCTCTACTCGCACGACCGTAGTCCCTCCACCCAACCGGGTACGGCTCATCGTGGCATCGTCGGTGATGCTCACGTTCATCTCCTTCTGGCGGGCGGCAGCCGTCGTTCTCAATGACCTGGGATCTTCAGCGTTTTATGCCGGCGGCATCGCCGAGCAGGCCATCGGCGCGTCCGCGCCGTGGTTCATCCTGGCCATTATGCTGTTCAGCTTCGCGGTGCGCGCGGTGTACGTCGAGAGCTGTTCGATGTTCACGCGCGGCGGCGTGTACCGCGTGGTGAAAGAGGCGCTCGGGGGCACGTTCGCCAAGGTCAGTGTCTCGGCGCTGATGTTCGACTATATCCTCACCGGCCCCATCTCGGGCGTTTCGGCCGGACAATACATTACCGGCTTGCTCAACGAGCTGATGGTGACCGCCAACAAACACCAACTGCTTCCCCCGGCGCTGGTAGCGGGAGGCCACGCCTTCCAGTTCGACGTGAACTACACCTCAGCTCTGTTCGCGGCCGTGGTCACGATTTACTACTGGTGGCAAAACATCCGAGGGATCGAAGAGTCCAGCGACAAGGCCCTGCGCGTGATGGAGGTAACCACTTTGATGGTGGTGATTCTGTTCGTGTGGGGCTTCTACTCGATTTACGTACAGGGCGTTCACCTGCCGCCCGCCCCGACGCCCGCAAACCTGCACTTCAGCAATGACGCCCTCGGGTTCCTCAAAGGAGCGGGGCTTCCCATTTTCGGTCTTTTCGGAATCATCATGGCCTTCGGGCATTCAATCCTGGCCATGAGCGGCGAAGAGACGCTGGCGCAGGTGAACCGGGAGATCCAGCATCCCAAGCTCAAGAACCTGAAGCGCGCGGCCATCATCATCGCAATTTACAGCCTGCTGTTTACGGGCGGGGCCACGCTGCTGGCTTCGATGTTGATTCCCACCGGGCCGCGCACTCACATTTACCAGAACAACCTGATCGCCGGCCTGGCGATGTACATGGTAGGACCGCTTTTCCTGCGCATCGCATTCCGGATTTTCGTGGTGTTTGTGGGCTTCCTGATTCTCTCCGGCGCCATCAACGCCTCGATTATCGGCGCCGGCGGGGTGCTGATGCGTGTGGCCGAAGACGGCGTGCTCACCGATTGGTTCCGCAGGCCGCACAGGAAGTACGGCACCAGCTACCGGATCCTCAACCTGGTCTTCGCGCTCCAGATGATCACCATTGTGGCCAGCCGGGGCAACGTCATCATGTTGGGCGAGGCATATGCATTCGGCGTAATCTGGTCATTCACTTTCAACAACCTGGCCATGTTGGTGCTGCGCTGGAAGTACCACGGGGAGCGCGGTTGGAAGACGCCGCCGAATATCCGCATCGGAAATACCGAGATCCCGGTGGGCCTGATTTCGGTGTTTATGGTGCTGTTGAGCACGGCGACCGTCAACTTGTTCACCAAATCGGTTGCCACGATCAGCGGAGTGAGTTTTACCGCGGGTTTTTTCATCATCTTCGCCATTTCCGAGCGGCAGAACCTGCGGCGGCACGCAATGACCGCGCGGCAAATGAAGGATCACTTTCAACTGGAGCACCAGGACATCATCAGCCGGGAATCGGCAGCCATTCGTCCGGGCGGCATTATGGTGACCATGCGCGATGTGAGCAATCCGGTGGCGCTGAAATGGACGCTGGCGCGCACCAGCACCGATGATCGCGATGTGGTGGTGATCAGCGTGCGGCTGATGGGTGTGGGCGGACCGGAGTATTTGAGCGCCGAGCAGCAAAGCTTCAGCGAGCACGAGCAGATGGTCTTCACGAAGGCGGTGGCGGTGGCCGAAAGCTTCGGCAAAAAAGTCTCGCTGCTGGTGGTTCCGGCCGGAGACGTGTTTGCCGCGCTGGTGCAGACGGCGAACGCGCTGGAAGTGGAATCGGTAGTGGCCGGCGCCTCGAATTCCATGAGCGCCGAGGAACAGGCCTACCACATGGGGCAGGCGTGGGAAGCGCTGCCCGGGACCAAGCGCCAGTTCAACTTCTGCGTGGTCGGCGAGCATGGCGACGTAAAGGTGTTTTACATGGGGCCCCACGCGCCGGCGCTCAGCCCCGATGACGTGCAGCTCGTACACCGGCTATGGCTGAACATGCGCCGCGATCCGAGCGTGCAGGACCTGCATCACAGCGACATCATCACCTATGCGCTGACGCGGCTGGCCGGCCAGTACGCCCGGGAAAAGGGAGAAGTCCTTCGCGATTTGCGTAACCTGCACGCCAGCTCGATCCCCCCAAGTTCGTCGTCCGGAAGTCAGGATCGCGGGGGAGTGCCAACGATTTCCGCGGGGCCGGGCCGGGCCGCGCATTCAGCCGAGCCGAAACGCTAAGGCCATTTCCGTTACGCGAGATACGATTCGCCGGGCTTCCATTGGACAACCTGAACCCCGGAGCCGGTGAGGGCGGCGAGCTGTTCCGGCGTACCGGTGAGGGGCGGAAAGGTGCCGAAGTGAATGGGAAGAACCACCTCAGGACCCAGCAAGCGCACGGCAAGGGCCGCTTCACCTGGCCCCATGGTGTAAAAGCCGCCGATCGGGAGCATGGCAACCTTGGGATGGTAGAGTTCGCGGATCAGGCTCATGTCGCCGAAGACGTTGGTGTCGCCGGCGTGGTAGAGCACAGGGCCCTCGGCGATGCTCAGCACGAAACCGGTGGCCACGCCCACATAATGGACGCCCTGGTCATCCTGGGCGGCCGCTGAGTGTTTGGATTCGACCATGGTGGCGGCCACATCGCGCAGTTGGACGGTCCCGCCGAGGTTCATGCCAATGGTTTCGGGAATTCCCTGACGGCCAATGTAATCGGCGAGCTCATAGATCGCTACGACCGTCGAGCCATGTTTGCGAGCCACCGGAACCGCATCGGAGATATGGTCGAAGTGGCCGTGGCTGAGCAGGATGTAATCGATTTTGGCGGGCAGGCGGAAGTCTTTGGGGAATTTGGGATTCTGGGCGATAAACGGATCGATGAGAATGTTTGCGCCCTGGGCGGTTTCGAGCAGGACGGTGGCGTGGCCCAGCCAGGTGACGCGGGTTGCTTTTGCTGCAGACATCAATTACCTCCGGGGGCGATGGGAATATTCGCGGATGGGTGTGCTGTTCGGGGAACGGCGTGCAATTTTGTCTTAAGACTTCCTTTTCAGGAGTTGCGCGCCCACACGCCTCCTTGAGAACTACCGCTTGACGGCGCTCCAAGGCAAGCGTAAGCTCTGCGGTAGGCGAATATATGGCGAAAACAGAGACCCCCTTCCCCATTCTCCAAGCCGCGGCGCTGGGGCCGCTTGCCCGCCGCGCGGCGGAAGCTCCGCTGGAGGCGACGGGCTGCCTGACCGAGTACCGGCCGCTCAAGTCACGCTCGATTCTGAATAAGGTCACTTCCCGACGGAAGTTGCCTTTCTCGCACGCGATCAACCCCTACCGCGGCTGCGAGTTTGGCTGCCGGTACTGCTATGCGCGGTACACGCACGAGTTCCTGGAACTGCGCAATCCCGAGGAGTTTGAGCGCAAGATCTATTTCAAAGAGAACGCGGCCTGGCTGCTCGAGCAGGAACTGGCGCGGCTAAAACCGGGAACGGAGATCGCGCTGGGAACGGCAACCGACCCGTACCAGCCGCTGGAACAGATGCGCCGCGTTACGCGCTCGCTGCTCGAGGTGTTTGCACGCACCGATGGGTTCCGGCTGGGGATTATTACCAAGTCGACGTTGATCAGGCGCGATCTGGACCTGTTGAAGGAGATGGCGAAGCGGCACGCGCTGACGGTGCACGTGACGGTGACGACGATGAACACCAGGCTGGCGCGGATTCTGGAGCCGCGGGCGCCACGGCCGGACCTGCGTATGGCGACGGTGGCGAAGCTGCGGCAGGAGGGCGTGCGGACGGGAGTGATGTGTTCGCCGCTGATGCCGGGAATCACGGACGCCCGGGCGTCGATCGAGGCCGTGGCCAAGGCTGCGGTGGAGGCGCGAGCCAGTTTTTTGTATGCCGGGGCGCTATTTTTGAAACCATGCTCACGGCCGACCTTTCTCGGTTTTGTGCGCGAGCATTTTCCCGCCCAGGCGGAAGCGTATGAGCGGCGCTATGCGACGAGCGCATTTGTCTCGCCTGCGTATAAACAGCGCGTGGGAGAGCTGGTAGAGTCGATCTGCCGGGAGTACAAGCTGGGCCGGCGGTACGCGGAGGAGAAGGGCGAAACAGACACAGGGGAGCGGGGTGCAGCGATGGTCGAGACGCAGCCCTGGTTGCCGTTCGAGGGATCGTAGAACCTCAACGCGTTATCGCGTCATGATGACTTCAGAGACGCTGTCCTTGGCGAGGAACTGGCGGTGGCCGGACCAGCCGGAGAAAAGCCGCTCGATGCTGCGGTTGGTGAAGGCGCGCTGGATGGGGAACTGCTCCGCCAACTGCATCTCGACAGCGTCGCCGGGGGTGACGTGAAAACGGCAGTGGACGGTTTCTTCGCCCTGTTTGCGGGTGTGAAAGAAGGCCAACACCTGGCCTGCCGGGTTCATGGCCGAAGCCAGATGATCGACCACCGGTTGAACCAGCGGCTCAGGCAGGTAATCGAGGGCGGTCCAGAGCAGCACCACGTCGAAGGTGCGACCGGCGAAGTCGAAGCTTTGGGTGAGGAAGCCCTCGACGTTCCAGACGGGAATGCCCTCCTCGTCGAGGCCGGATTGCCAGCCGCCGGTGCAGGCCTCATGGACGAGATCGGCCATAAAGATGCTATGACCGAGGCTGGTGAGATAGTTGATGTTGGTGGGCGAGGTGTAACCGACATCCAT
>JASHUH010000002.1 GCA_030040115.1 Acidobacteriaceae bacterium
TTTGAATGGCGAAAGGGATTTACCGAGATTCAATGGAGGATGCATGCGATTGAAAGACCGAATTGCAATCGTCACGGGTGCGGGAGTGGGTCTGGGGAAGGCAATAGCCCTGCGTTACGCCGCGGAAGGGGCCAAGGTGGTGATTGCAGAGATCAACGCCGATGCGGGATGCGCCGCGGCGCGAGAAATTCATGATGCCGGCGGGGATGCTTTCTTTGCCCCCACGGATGTCGCGGAGGAGAAGGAAGTTCGAGCCATGGTGGAAGCGGCGCTGCATCGGTATGGCCGAATCGATATACTCGTCAACAACGCCGCCATCCTGATGTTCGGCAAGGATGCGCGCGCGCACGAGTTGAGCGCCGAGGTCTGGGAACGCACTCTGTTGGTCAATCTCCGTGGCCATTGGCTTTGTTCTAAATATGCGATCCCCCAAATGCTGAAGCAGAAACGGGGGTGCATCATCAACTTTGCCTCGCCTACCGGATTGAAGGGATTTGAGAACCTGACGGCCTACAGCGTGAGCAAGGGGGGAGTTACGGCTCTTACCCGCGCCATGGCCGCCGATTATTCCCGCTATGGTATTTGCGTGAACGCCATCGTCCCGGGATGCATGGAGACGCCGATGAACGCCCTGATGTTATCGAACGATACGATGCGGCAAAAGCGGATCTCTACGACTCCATACGGCCGCCTGGGAAAGGCGGAAGACGTGGCCGGCTTGGCGGCTTTCCTAGCTTCTGACGATGCGGACTACTGCGTGGGCGGCTTTTATGCAGTCGATGGTGGAACGATGGCAATTTGACGGAAGCAAGCTACAGCACTCATAAGATCGCTATGGGATTGAAGAGCGATCCGGTTCCGCCCGGCAAACGCAACGGCGCTGCAACGACCAGGAACTCCCATCGTTCTTCTTGTTCGCAGACCGTGACCAGCTCATCGAATTGCAAACTGTCGGCGCAAGCCATGCCCATAGCGGCAATCTGCAGGGCATGAATCGGGTACGGGACTTTCTCCACGTTGCTGGGAACTGTTTCGCCGTCGCCTTCGGGCAAAAAGGCGGCCACCTTGCGTTCGTGAAGCAGCGCGATCGCGTCAACATGCAAACCTTCTTTTCCTTCGCCATCATAACCATTATTCCATGGGCCCAGTTCAACTCGCCGCCGATGGTGGCCGGTGCGAAAAAGAAAGATGTCTCCCTCACCAAGGCGCACACCCTGCGCCTCCTCCGCTGCCTCAAGCTCCTCCCTGGTTACGGCTTCCCCCGGCTCGAGCCACTTGACGCCGCGCAAGCGGGGAATGTCGAGCAGCACGCCGCGGCCCACAAGCCCGTGTGCATAGGCGGTGATGTCCTGGACAGTGGGGCCGCGCGAAGTGACGGCGCTCGAAGGTTTTCCGTTATAGAGTTTTCCTTGATAGGCAATGTGGCAAAGCGCGTCGATATGGGTGCGACAGTCGCCATGAAACTCGCTGGCCAGATAATCGGTGCAGAACTGCGGCTCGCCCAGGCCGGAGTGGACGTCAAAGTCCTGAACCATGTAGTGAGTTGCGGGACGGGGATTATCAGGGCCTGCGACCAAATCAATGGGCATGGCCATGGAGACAGTCACTCCTTTGCGAACCAGGCCAACCGCGCGCAAAATGTGCTCCGGCCGAATGTAATTCAACGTCCCCTTTTCGTCATTCGGACCCCAGCGGTTCCAGTTACAGACAGATTGAAAAAGTTTGTCGAATGCTTCTTTCGTAACCGGTTTGGCGGTTGTTTTCGTCATCGCCTTCGCTCACTTTCTTGACTAGAGGTCC
Organism: Acidobacteriaceae bacterium; assembly: GCA_030040115.1. Lineage (GTDB taxonomy): Bacteria > Acidobacteriota > Terriglobia > Terriglobales > Acidobacteriaceae > Telmatobacter. The sequence goes on from JASHUH010000002.1 coordinate 1,801, forward strand.
ATGATTCCAATTACGCCTCCTGAACACTGTACAATACCTCTCCAGCGTATTCGCGGCGGCAATGCATCACCGTGCTTGTGATGTTCTGCCGCACCTCTTCATCGGCTAATTCGAAAGGATAAATGATCTCGACAAAGGCGGGCACATCCTCCAGGCCCGCTGCGCGCACTTCACTGGCAAAGCCGGCAACGTCAAAGAGGCCGCGCCGGTCGGGCCAGCCCCAGTGCGAGTCGCTTTGAAAATCGGTATTCTGCAAGTGGAATGCGCCGATCGAATCGCCAAGACCATAGAGCCAACTGGGCATCCTGGCGCCCGATCCAAACAGCGGTTGGTATAAGGCGTGGCCGATATCCACCAATAGCTTCACCTCGACCGCACAGCGGCCTTCGAGATCGTGCAAGAATGCCTTGGCCTGATCGACTGTGTGCGGGACCTCTCGCGCCAGCGGGGTGCACTCCACCTGCAGGCGATCGAGACCGGCCCCTCGCGCAGCCTCCGCCAGCTCGGCTACGGCATCCAGCAGGTCACGGTAGCGCTGTTCACGCCGCTTGGGACTGGAAGCGTCAGAGATGCTCATGCCGCCGAGGGGCCCTCCTGAAGCCTTCGCCCCAATCTCGGCGGCAACATCAAAAGCCCGCTTCCACCACTCCAGTGAAGCAATTCGGCCCGCCGGATCCGGATGGAGGAGCCCGTCGAAGCAGTAGTTGGCGAGCCCGCTGAATGCGCTTTCGATGTGCAGCCCCCAGTCTTTGGCCGCCTTCCGCACCTCCGCTGCCAAGGGTCGGCGGGAGGCTTTGGGCCACCACGGGTCGAGCAGGTCATAAGTAAACTGCACCAATTCCAGCCCTAGAGTCTCACGAACGAACCGCGCCCAAGCAGGAGGTTCTACCCACCGCTTAATCGCAAAGCTGAGATTGATTCCTAGGTTCATATCATGCTCCTTGCGCCAGTTACTCGAGATTGGTGTGGCGCGCGCGCATCTGCTCCGGTAACTGCCCCATTTTTCGCGCAGAAGGATCGCAACCAGATCGAAGAACACTAATTGGACGATCTCGTAGAGGCTTCCCATGGGCAGAAAGCCCGGCGAAGCGGTGCGGTCGTCGGCCATGGTCTGCGCGGGAAGGTGGATGACTACATCCGCGCATCGCGGAACAGGTTCGGCAGGCTGCGCGGTGACGACCATGGTGCGAGCCCCGGCCTCGCGAGCCACGCCGAGCAACGCCAGCACGGTTGAAAATGAACCGGGGCCGGCGCTTACGAGAAGGAGATCTCCATTTCCGATGGGGGGTGCTGTCATGTCGCCCACTACATGCGCGTCCAGGCCCAGATGCATAAGCCGCATAGCCAGGGCTTTCACCATGAGACCCTCCCTCCCGACTCCATAGCAGGCAATCCGTCGCGCGAGCAGAATCTCAGCGCACATGCGCTCCGCCGTCTCGTCCGGCACTCGACCGAGGGCTGCGCTCACCTCAGAAAGCGCTGAGTGAGCCATGGAGTGCAGCGTATGGCCATTCCCTCCCATAGAAGGCTCCCTCCTGCGGGCGAGGTCCCGATGTGGCTCCTATTCGATCACGTCAGCAGCCGCCGCGGGTAAGTCCAGCAATGGCATCAGTACGGCGAAACCAGCGTCTTTACATTGTCTTCTTTGTTGTAAAGCAGGCCGTGATAGCCCCTCTCCACCAGTTCGGCTAAGGGGATGCGCGCGGTGATCAATTTCTCTCCCTTGAATCGCGCATCGGCCATCAGGCGGATCGTGTCGTCATACATTCCGAATCCGCTCATGCTTCCGCTCACTGTCTTTTCGCGAAAAACCAGGTCCGTCAAATCCATCGGAGCCGGTTTCTCAAAGACTCCCATGACCACCAGCCGCCCGCGTGTTCTGGTAAGCCTTCCCGCAAGGTGAGCGGTGGTGGGTTGGCCAACGCATTCAATAACCACATCGAACCCTTCTCCGTCCGTGAGGTCCAGAGCGCGTTTTTCAGGCTCTTCCTGGAGTGGATCGATGACTTCGCTGGCTCCAAGTTCTTTCGCAGTCTGCTTGCGCCGCTGGGCGACTTCCACAGAGACAACTTGTTTGGCCCCGCGGAGAATTGCCGCCTGCAAGGTCATTAATCCCATCGGCCCCGCGCCGACAACCGCGACATTGTCTTCCGATCCAATCCGGGCCTGAGCGACGGCGCGCACCGCGGCTGAAAACGGCTCGACCAGGGCGCCCGCTTCATCGGAAATGCTGTCTGTTAGATGAAAGCATTGGTACGCGTACAAATTGAGCCGCTCCGACAGCGCCCCACCCCACCAACTTGTGCCCAGGAATGCAACCTTATCGCATTGCGCCATGGATCCGGATTTGCACCAGCGGCAATGCCGGCAGCCAATGATCGGACACGCGGCGACGCGGTCGCCAACAGAGAAGCCTTCAACATCCGGCCCCATCGCCGTAACCCGGCCTGACATTTCGTGTCCAATAATGACGGGCGCCTTGACCTTAGTCAGCGGGTGCGGCGCGTCTTGAGGAATATAGACAGGACCGCCGATGTACTCGTGAAGGTCGGTGCCGCAGATGCCGCACCAGGCCACTTCCACCTGAACCTGGCCCGAAGGAGGTGGTGGAGGATCTGGCGCATCTTCAATGCGGACATCCTGCCGGCCATGCCAAACTGCTGCTTTCATAACCGCCTCTTTCAGCGCGGAACGACCATGAGTGGCATCGAATCAGCAGCCTGATTCGCGGAAATTTTACGCTTCCCGGCGATACGGAGTCTGTGAAAACAGGCGCAACTGTTTATGAAATAACTATGGTCAAAGCGCGTTCCATCGGCGGTAATGAGATTCGCAGCAAATCCTTTGTGGCGCACATGACTAAGTTCCACTTACCGTCGCCACCAGAAGCTGGAGAGAAGAGTCTTCCCCCTCAAACTGCGGTCAATCCGCCATCGCACATGTAAGTGCCTCCTGTGCAGTATGCGGATTCGTCCGACGCAAGAAAGACAGCTATCCCTTCAATATCTTCGGGCTGTCCTAATCTGCCGAGCGGCACCGCCCGCCGATACTCCTCGCGCTCTTTCGGGTCGGCGAGGATGTATCTATTCATGGGCGTGTCCATGGTTCCGGGCACGATCGAGTTCACGCGTATATTGTTGC
>JASHUH010000161.1 GCA_030040115.1 Acidobacteriaceae bacterium
GCTGGGTGGATGTGATCGTGCTGCGCACCTATGCGCACGACACTATCACCGAAATGGCCGCCAACTCGCGCGTGCCGGTCATCAACGCGCTCTCCGATTTCGAACATCCGTGCCAGGCGCTGGCCGACTTCATGACTCTTCAGGAGCATTTCGGCCACACCTCCGGCCTCAACTTTACTTATGTGGGTGACGGCAACAACGTGTGCCACTCGCTGATGCTCACCGGCGCGCAACTGGGCGCGAACGTCACCGTGGCCACGCCGCGCGGCTACTCGCCCGACATCGAAATCGTCACCATCGCCCGCGACATGGCCCAGGCCAACGGCTGCGAGATCCGCCTCTTGCAGGATCCGCAGGCTGCCGTCGAGGGCGCCGACGCGGTCTACACTGACGTTTGCGTCAGCATGGGCATGGAGCACGAATCCACCAAGCGCGCGCCCATCTTCCGGCCATTTCAAGTGAATGAAGCGCTCATGTCCAAAGCCAGGCCCACGGCCGTGTTCATGCACTGCCTGCCCGCGCGCCGCGGAGAAGAAGTCACCGACGCCGTCATCGACAGTCCGCACTCCATTGTCTTCGACCAGGCCGAAAACCGCCTCCACGCGCAGAAGGCGCTGCTGCTGCTGCTGCTGGGGGGGGTGGCGGATGTGGCCAGCTTCTCCGAATCCGTGAACGGCGGACGGTGAATGATGGGCAAGCCGATGAAGAAGCGCCGCAGGAACTTGCCCCTCTGGGGCTTGCTACTGATTTGGCTCGTCATGGGCATTGGATTCGCGGCGTACAACTGGTTCCTTGTTCGCCAAGATGAATCAATCGCGCCACGAGAACAAGGAGTTTTGGGCTCTATCTATAGGACGACCCATTGGAAGCAGGATACGGCCTTCTATTCGTTTAATTATGCAGGTCGGAAATACTACGGAAGCGAGATGGTCGGGCCAGACAAAATGTGCGTTTGCGAAGTTGTGGTGTATTTCGATCCTGAAAATCCTTCCACGAACACTTTGGTCGAGTATCGACGCAAAGAAAGGCAAGATCACTCCATTATGGTTGGCTGTGCGTGTGCGTCGGTCGGACTGGCCGCGGTGCTGGCTTGTATTTTGGCGCTTAAGCGACGAAGAATCCCCGCACACAAAGTCAACTCGGTTTCAACGCGATCTTGATTTGTCAACTCAACCACAAATTGTGGCAACAACAAACTGACCACCGATCACTGACCACTGCTTTCCGAGGTCTTTCACGCATGTCCGTCATTCTCGAATCTCTGCCCGTCGGCCACAAGGTCGGCATCGCCTTCTCCGGCGGGCTTGACACTTCCGCCGCTCTGCACTGGATGCGGCAGAAGGGCGCCATCCCTTACGCCTATACGGCCAATCTCGGCCAGCCCGACGAATCCGACTACGACGCCATCCCGCGCAAGGCGCTTGAATACGGCGCCGAGAAGGCCCGCCTCATCGACTGCCGCGGCCCGCTCGTGCGCGAAGGCATCGCCGCGCTGCAGGCCGGCGCCTTCCACATCTCCACCGCCGGCGTGCCCTACTTCAACACCACCCCCATCGGCCGCACCGTCACGGGCACGATGCTGGTCGCCGCCATGAAAGAAGATGGCGTCCACATCTGGGGCGACGGCTCCACGTTCAAAGGCAACGACATCGAGCGCTTCTACCGCTACGGCCTGCTCGTCAATCCCAACCTCCAGGTCTACAAGCCGTGGCTCGACGCCGCTTTCATCGACGAATTAGGCGGTCGCGCGGAGATGTCTGCCTTCATCGAGCGCTCCGGCTTCGCCTACAAGATGCCGGCTGAGAAAGCCTACTCCACCGACTCCAACATGCTTGGAGCCACCCACGAAGCCAAGGATCTGGAACATCTTTCTTCTTCCATCAAGATTGTCGTGCCCATCATGGGCGCGGCCTTCTGGCGCGACGATGTCGAAATTCAGCGCGAAGAGGTCGTCATCCGCTTCGAAGAAGGCTCGCCCGTCGCCCTCAATGGCCGGCAATTCGATGACCCCGTCGACCTGCTTCTTGAAGCCAACCGCATCGGCGGCCGCCACGGCCTCGGCATGTCCGACCAGATTGAAAATAGAATCATCGAGGCCAAGAGCCGCGGCATCTACGAAGCTCCGGGCCTCGCCCTGCTCTTTATCGCCTACGAGCGCCTCATCACCGGCATCCACAACGAGGACACCATCGAGCAGTACCGCGACAACGGCCGCAAGCTCGGCCGCCTGCTCTATCAGGGCCGCTGGTTCGACTCCCAGGCGATCATGCTGCGCGAATCCGCGCAGCGCTGGGTCGCCAAAGCCATCACCGGCGAGGTGACGCTCGAGTTGCGCCGCGGCAACGACTACTCCATCCTCTCCACCGAGTCGCCCAACCTCACCTTCCATCCCGAGCGCCTCAGCATGGAGAAGACGGAATCCGCCTTCTCCCCGCGCGACCGCATCGGACAACTCACCATGCGCAACCTCGACATCGCCGACACCCGGGAGAAGCTGCTTACCTACGCCAAAGCCGGCCTCCTTACGCTCAGCAAAGGCAGCGAAATGCCCCAGCTCAACAACGGTAAGGAGAAGGAGACGAAGAGCACGAAGGAATGGCCAACTCTGTGAGGGCGGAGCGCGTTTTGCAAGGGCACGACTTCAGTCGCGCCGTAAGACTCATCCAATAAACGCGGGCTTTAGCCCCTGTGGGAAGGTCTTTTGGGGGTTGGTCTAAAGGGCAAGGATTGGAACGAAAGATGCTGAACAATCAACAATCCGCGAAGATGTGGTCCGGCCGCTTTCGCGCGGCTCCCGATCCGTTCTTTGATTTTTGGCAGCGGTCGCTGCCGTTTGATTGCCGATTGCTCGGCGAGGAACTGGCGGCCAGCCGAGCGCATGCGCTCGCCTTGCAGGCCGCGGGTATTCTGACCGACGACGAGTGCAGCCGCATCACGGACGCGCTGCGCGCCGTCGGCGAAAAGTATGGGAAGGAGACCAGCCATAACGCTGTCCGCGCCGACACACAGGCGGAGGACATCCATCATTTCGTGGAGCGGCGACTGGTCGAATCGATTGGCGACCTGGGACTGAAGCTGCACACGGGGCGCAGCCGCAATGAGCAGATCGCAACCGATTTGCGGATGTACATTCGCTTCGGGATCGATGTCCAGCAGGCGCATTTGATGGCATGGGCGCAGCAACTCCTGAAACAGGCGCGCGCCGCCGGCGATGCCGTGATGCCCGCGTACACTCACCTGCAACGCGCCGAGCCGGTGTTGGCGGCGCACTGGCTGCTTGCCTACGTTGAAATGCTGCTGCGCGATAGCTCGCGCTTGGAGGATTGCGCGAGGAGGCTGGATTATTGTCCCCTTGGATCGGGCGCGGTCGCTGGCGCGACGTTGCCTCTGGATCGAGAGATTGCCGCGCGTGAGTTGCAGTTCACTGCCCCCACGGGGAACAGCATGGACGCCACCAGCGACCGCGATTTTGTGCTCGAGTACTTGCAAGCCCTCACCCTGATTGCGCTTCATGCCAGCCGCTTTGCCGAAGAGATCACCCTGTTTGCCACGGCGGAGTTTGGATTTGTGGAATTGCCGGAGCCGTTTTCCACGGGCTCCAGCGCCATGCCGCAAAAAAAGAATCCCGACCTGACGGAATTGGTTCGCGGCAAAGTTGGGCGCATTCATGGCGCGGCTGAAGCGGTGACCATGTTGCTCAAAGGTCTGCCTCTGGCCTACAACAAAGATATGCAGGAAACGCAGGAACCCGTTTTTGCGGCCACCGGCGAGGTCCACAAGATGCTGTATCTGCTTGCGGCCTTTACGCGCGCTCTCCGCTTCTGCACGGACCGCATGCGCTCGGCTTGCGAGACAGGCTTCCTCAACGCAATGGCCGCGGCTACTTACCTCGTGCACAAGGGCGTGCCTTTTCGCACCGCGCACGAGAAGATCGGCAATGCGGTTCGGTGCGCGCTCGCCAGGGGCGTCGAACTGAACGGTCTTACGCTGGATGAATTGCGGCAATTTGGCGCGGAGTTCAGCGAAGACTTTTATGATGCGATCACGCTGGACGCGACGCTCGATTGTCACGACGTGATCGGCGGCACGGCGCGGCATCGGGTGAAGGTGGCGTTGCAGGAGACCGAAAAACGCGTCGAGGCGCTGGTTTCGCGGTACGGCGAGGTGAGTCTTGGCGAAATGGAGGCCGTTCATGCTGGTGCGTAAGGCCCTCCTCCAGGACGCCTCGAACGTCTATGACCTGGTGAACTCGCTTTCCGCCGACGGCACGCTGCTCAAACGGGCTTTCGCCGAAATCTGTGAAAACATCCGCGACTTCACAGTCGCCGAATCCGACGGCGGCGTCTTCCTCGGCTGCGGCGCGCTGCATCTTTATGGCCCGCACCTTTCCGAGGTGCGGTCCATCGTGGTCAAGCCCGAAGCCAAAGGCCAGGGCGCCGGCGGCCGCATCCTGAGCGCGCTGATTGAAGAAGCTGAAATGCACGGCGTCCAATCCGTTTGCCTGTTTACGCGCATTCCCGATTTCTTCTTCAAATACGGCTTCCGCACCGTGGAAGACAAAGCGGAATTGCCCGACAAGATCTTCAAAGATTGCCAGAACTGCCCGCGCCTGAATCGCTGCGACGAGGTCGCCATGGTGCGCGGGCGCATTCCCCGCATTTCCATCCTGGGCCCCCGCCATGAAGCGCAGGAGCTGGTGCGGCTCTCCGGCTGAGCGTTTCCCGCGCAGCCGGCGCTTAACCGCGCCCGATAAACGGCATCTTCGTCGCCATCACGGTGATGAACTGCACATTGGCGTCCAGGGGCAGGCTGGCCATGTAAACGACTGCGTCGGCAACGTGCTTTGCATCGATTCTTGGCTCCCGCACCAAATCGCCATTTGCCTGTAGAGCTCCAAGCGCCAACCGCTCGCTCATTTCACTCACGGCGTTGCCGATGTCGATCTGGCCGCAGGCGATATCGTAATCGCGGCAATCCAGCGAAATGCATTTGGTCAGTCCCGTGATCGCATGCTTGGTGGCCGTATAAGGCGCCGAATGCGGCCGCGGAACATGAGCAGACAGCGACCCGTTGTTGATAATGCGTCCTCCTCGCGGCGATTGCGCCTTCATTAGGCGGATGGCTTCCTGGGCGCAAACAAAGGCGCCGGTGAGATTCACATTCACCACGTCCGTCCATTGGGCGTAGGTCAAATCCTCGATGGCGATCCCCGGAGCAGTGCCGCCCGCGTTGTTAAACAGAACATCCAGCCGGCCGAATTCGTTCCGGGTCTTCGCAAAGAGTTCCTTGACCTCGTCGGGCTGGCTCACATCCGTCGCCACGGCAAGGATTCCGGCTCCTCCACGTTCGGCCATGGCGGCGGTTTCTTCGAGCTTCGCCATGCGGCGCCCCGCCAGCACCACGGAGTGCCCGGCCGCGTGCAGGGCGAGCGCAGCCGCGCGCCCCACTCCGCTGCCTGCGCCGGTAATCATCGCCACCTTGCTGTGACCGGCAGGTGCGCTGCTCCCATCCATGCTCTCTCTCCTGTTTCCGACGTCTGCCGCGCGATAACCATTATTGCATCGGCACAATGGCTCTCCTTGGCCAAAGAAGCTCCAGAATCTCCAGTGCGGAGATAACCGCGCGCTCCTGCCTGGACAATGGTAGCCTGATTCAATCCATGAGGAAGCCGCCAGAATATGCGATCATCTCGGGAATGAGCGGCTGGGCTAAGGCATCATCGACTTTGAGCGCTTGAGCTAAGGAGAAAGAGAATGGAAAACGATAAGTCCCTGCGGGAACATTTGCTGAGCCTGCTGAAGGGTGGCAACGCCCACGCCGGTTTCGACGCGGCGACCAAAGACTTGCCGGCGGAACTGCGCGGCAAGCGGCCGCGCGGCGCCGAACACTCCGCCTGGGACGTGCTCGAGCATCTGCGCATTGCGCAGTGGGATATTTTGGAGTTTTCCCGCAATCCGGCGCACCAGTCGCCAGAATGGCCGGGCGGCTACTGGCCGGCCGCCCATGCGCCGGCGGACGAGAAAGCCTGGGACAAAAGCGTCCGCGCCTTCCGGAGAGATTTAAAGGCCATGTGCGACCTGATCGCCAATGACGCCACCGACCTCTTTGCGCCGATTGCGCACGGGAACGGACAGACGATCCTGCGCGAGGCGCTCCTGGTGGCCGACCACAACGCCTACCACCTCGGGGAGCTGGTCTTGCTGCGCAGGATGCTGGGCGCGTGGAAGTAAGGACGGAGTGAAGTTCACAGTTCTCAGTTCTATACTTGCTCGCTTTTCGTCCGGCAGCCGGCCGAGAGACTCCACGATTTCACATCCTAAGCTGAAAGCTGAAGGCTGAAGGCTCACTTCATCACCGCCGCCAGCAGCAGCGTGCATGCCAACCCGGCGATCGAGAGCACACTCTCCATAATCGACCAGGTGGCCAGTGTGCCTTTGACTTCGAGCTTGAACAGCGACTGGACCAGCCAGAAGCCGGAGTCGTTGACATGGGAGAGCAGCACTGAGCCAGAGCCGGTGGCGAGCACCAGCATTTCCGGGCTTACGCCCATGTGGGTGGCGAGCGGGGCCAGAACCCCGGAAGCGACGGCCATGGCTACCGTGGCTGAACCCATCGTGACGCGCACCACGGCGGCCAGCGCCCAAGCCAGCACCAGTGGCGGCATGTGCGCTCCCAGCGCCAGCCCTACCGTTGCCTGCGCGGCTCCGGAATCGCGGAGAACCCCGCTCAGTCCACCGGCGGCGGAGAGGATGACGAGCACCCCGGCGATGGGACCAAAGGAATCGGCGGTGAGGCGCCGCAAGCCGCCACCCGCGCGATAGGTCTCGTCTTGCACATGCGG
>JASHUH010000162.1 GCA_030040115.1 Acidobacteriaceae bacterium
GACCCACGACAGATTTATGGCGAGTTTCGCTACCGGTTCAAATTTTAAGCCTGATCTTTGGGGATGCCAGGATGATCGCGTTCGAGGCGCGGCGCCGGTGGAGTTCTATGTTCTATGTTGACGACCATCTGCGCCTGGAACTGCATGTAACATTATTGGGCGGCGAGCGCTTTTCCATCTACCGCGCCCTGCCTGACGAAAGCGCCACCTATCCTGGCATCGGCATGAGCGTCAGGATTACGCGGCCGGTTGCTTGGCGCAGAACTCGTCGAAGGCGCGGACCAGCTCGCCGGCGATCTGCTGGGGTGTGGCTTGTTCGATGATGAAACGCTGCATCAGGTAGACGAGCTTGCCGTCGCGCAGAATCGCCACAGCCGGAGACGTGGGCGGATTGCCCTCGAAGTAGCTCCGCGCGCGCTCCGTGGCTTCGCGGTCCTGGCCGGCAAAGACGGTGATCTTGTGGTCCGGCAGGTTGGTGGAGTGGGCCAGCGCCAGGCGCAGGCCGGGGCGCATTTTGCCCGCAGCACAGCCGCACACCGAATTCACCACCACGAGCGCCGTTCCGGGCCGCGCCAAGGCTTCGTCCACCGCCTCAGCGGTGCGGGTTTCTTCAATCCCGGCGCGCGTCAGCTCCTCGCGCATGGGAATCAGCATGAGTTCTGGATACATAGTTCCTCCGGCGCGGGAAGCCGCCTGAGGTCATTTTACCGTTCCCGCAAAGGTTTAGCCTAGGAGCAATGCACGTCGAAGAAAACAAGCTGCTTGCGCCGTTGACCACCTTTGGCGTCGGCGGGCCAGCGCGCTGGTTGGTCGAGGCGGCGACCGAAGCGGACATCGTCGAGGCGAGCACGTGGGCGCGTGAACGCGGGCTTCCGCTGTTCGTTCTCGGCGGCGGCAGCAATCTGCTCGTCTCGGATGCAGGTTTCGATGGCCTGGTGCTGCACATTGCGCTCCAGGGCCTTTCTGTTCGCGATGCGCCGCCCGTTCCCGGCCAGCCGCCACAGCGCATCCTCCGCGCCGCCGCCGGTGAAGACTGGAACAATTGCATTGAGCAGAGCCTTAAAGCTTCGTGGGCGGGAATAGAGTGCCTGGCCGGCATTCCCGGCACGGTGGGCGGCACGCCGGTGCAGAATGTGGGCGCGTATGGACAGGAAGTGTCCTCGGTCATCGACCGTGTGCGCGCGTTCGACCTCGCCGGGCGCGCCTTCGTCGAACTCAGCGCCGCCGAGTGCGGCTTCTCCTATCGCCGCAGCCGCTTTAACTCGACCGACCGGGGCCGCTTCATCGTTACGCGCGTCGACTATCGCCTGACCCCCGGCGGCGCACCCACGTTGAGTTATCCGGATGTGCGGCGGGCGATCGAGGCGGACCGCGGCGCGGGCGGTGAACCGACGCTCGCCGAAGTCGCCACCGCGGTGCGCCACATTCGCCAGTCGAAAGGCATGTTGATCGTCCCCGGCGACCCCGATTGCCGCAGCGCGGGCAGCTTCTTCAAGAATCCGATCGTGAGCCGGGATCATTTTCAGCGGATTGCCGCCCTCAGCGCCACCGAGCCGCCGCATTTCCCCACCGGAGCCGGGCTCGATCATGCAGAGCGCTTTAAAATCCCTGCGGCTTGGCTCATCGAACAGGCCGGATTTGCGAAGGGTTACCGGCTGGGCAACGCCGGCATCTCCAAGCGGCACACGCTGGCGCTGGTCAATCTTGGGCCAACCGGGTTCGGCGCCACGGCGGCGGAAATTCTCGCGCTGGCCAACAAAATCGCTGCCGCTGTTGAAAACCGTTTTGGCATCCGGTTGGAGCGAGAGCCGGTGTTGGTCGGCTCTCAATGAGATTCTGCGCGGAGGCGGGCGCCAACCATACGAGTCCCAAAAACGCGGGGAGCAAGCGTCCCAAAATGCGCCGCGCCCCCGCTCTCTCACCCAGCAAAAGCCGGTTCACACTGGTAGGCTAACACCAGGCATGAGCGACAATCTGCACCAGTTGCGCTGTTTCGGATGCGGGGTCCGGATTGCGGGCGCCGAGGCGCAGCCGGATTTCCGATGTGCCGAGTGCGGGGATCTATTCGAGGTCGAGTTTCCCGGCTGGATGGAGCGGCGCGGCACCGACCGGCCCAATCCCGGGGCGCTGAAATGGCTTTGGCGCGAACGGCGTTGCTCCGCTGAAGCTCTCGATCAGTCCGGCGTGTGGCGCTTCCGCGAACTGCTGCCCATCCTGGACAACTTTGGCAATGTGGTCACCCTCCGCGAAGGCAACACACCGCTCTACCACCTGCCGCGCAATGCAAAGTCCCTGGGCATCGATCAGCTCTTCGCCAAGCATCAGGGCATGAACCCCACCGGCTCGTTCAAAGACACCGGCATGACCGCTGCCTTGAGCGTGGCCGGCGAGCGCGGGTTCGAGTGGGTGGCTTGCGCGTCGACGGGAAACACTTCGGCCGCCATGACTGCTTACGCCGCGCGCGCCGGCCTGCGCAGCCTGGTGCTTATTCCCGAAGGCAAAATTGCCTGGGGCAAGCTTTCGCAGGCCATGGATTACGGCGCCGTCACCTGCCAGCTCAAAACCGATTTCGACGGCTGCGTGCGCGTGCTCACGGAGATTGTCCGCCAAGCCCCCATCTATCTGCTCAACTCGGTCAATCCATACCGGCTGGAAGGGCAAAAAACGCCGGCCTTCGAAATCGCCGAATCCTTCGACTGGAACGTGCCTGACCACCTGATTGTGCCCGGCGGCAACCTGGCCAACAGCTCGGCGCTGGGCAAAGGCTTTCGCGAGCTCAAGGAGTTGGGCCTGGTGGCGCGCATACCGCGCATCTCGGTCATCCAGGCGGAGGGCGCCAATCCGCTGGTGCGCAGCCTGGCGGCCAATCGCGGCGCGACCCTGGAGCCGGTCGAGGCCCACACCCGCGCGACGGCTATTCGCATCGGCAATCCGGCGTCCTGGCGCAAGGCCGCCCGCGTCGTCCAGGACACCTGCGGCTGGTGCCTCGATGTTTCCGAAGCCGAAATCGCGGTCGCCAAAGCCGAAATCGGCACCGAGGGCCTGGGTTGCGAGCCGGCTTCGGCAGTCACCCTCGCCGGCCTGAAGAAGCTGCGCGCGCAGGGCGCGATCCGCGGCGGCGAGACTGTGGTTCTGGTGCTTACCGGGCACACCCTCAAAGACGCCGACTACACCATCGATTTCCATCGCGGCGCGTTGCTCACGGATGAAGAAACCGGCGGCCCGGGGTCAAAGATTGCGGCAGAAATCGATAAGCTGCGCCGCAATGCAGTGGTCGTGGACGCCACCACCGCCGCGGTGCTCAACGTGTTGAAGGATCAGGTGGCATGAGTGCTCCTGAGACGCCCGCCGGAGCTCTCCGCTTGCGTCTGCCCGCAACCTCGGCGAATCTCGGCCCTGGCTTCGACGCTTTGGCCGTGGCTCTCGATTTTTACCTCGAGATCGACGCCGAGCCAGCCGCGGAATTCTCCATTTCCGCCACCGGCCGCGACGCCCAGCGCTGCGCGCAGCTCGAAGACAACCTCATCGTCGAGGCTTACAAACGTCTTCTCCAAAACAACCGCCGCGCCATCACACCTCTGGCCATCGGCATGAACAACGGCATTCCGCTGGGCATGGGCTGCGGTTCGTCGTCGGCGGGACGGTTGGCGGCCATCGCGCTTGCCAACCATTTCGGCGGGCTTGGCTGGGGCACCGATCGCATCCTCGACGAGGCCTACACTCTGGAAGGCCATCCCGACAATGTCGCCGCCTGCTGGCTGGGGGGATTCGTCGCCGCTGCGTGTGACGGAGCACACGTGATCGCGGCCCATGTGGCTCCTCCGGCTCAGTGGCGCGCCCTGGTGGTGCTGCCCGCGGAGCCGCTCGCCACCAGCAAGGCGCGGGCCGTGCTGCCGGGAAGCTATCCCCTCAAGGACGTAGTCGCAAACCTGCAATCGGCGGCCCTCCTCGGCCTCGCATTCGCATATGGCCGCTCCGACTTGCTGCCCATCGCCATGCGCGACCGCATTCACCAGCCCTATCGCGCGCCGATCTGTCCGTTATTGGGGCTGCTGCTTCCCCTGGTCGGCGCGCACGGCGTTCTGGGCGCTGCGCTCTCGGGGGCCGGCCCGGCGATCCTCATGCTCGTCGATGCAGAGGAAAATCTCTCCTCGGCCTCTGCCGCCATCGCCAACGCGCTCGAGCCTTCAGGACAGGCCGAAGTGCTCCACACCAAGCTTGTCAGCGGCGGAGCCAGCCATTTCGTCCGGGTTGAGCCCAGGCGGCAAAGCCATCCCGCCGCAGTGGAAAAATGAGGTTATCTTCGCGGTTATCTTTTCGCCGGTCTGGCGCCATTTTCGATAATCACCCAAAATTGCTATTACTCGGATATTACTTAAGATTCCTTGCTATTTTGAATCGAAACAACTTACATTCTCTTCGTGAGCAGTTCTGGGGGAGGGCTGCTCTAGCGCCCGTGATCCGCCCTGGGTCCGGGCGCTTCTAATTTCTGCCCGCTTTTCCCTCGTCGCCGCTTCTATGCTGGCCGTTGCGCCTTTGCGCTGGAAGCGCTCTGCGGAGCATCCGCTTCATCATTCTCAACCCACGCCGCCGCGCCAGCCGATTGCGACCGCACTCGCAAATCCAGAAAACTTGGCGCGCGACAGCTTTCTTCTGCTAGTTTGGCTGGCATGAGCTTTTTACCCTGCCTCTCTCGCCTAAGCCATCCTGGCTGGACCGCGCTTTTCCTGCTCACCTTCAGCCCGGCCGTTGCATGCGCGGCCGCTCAGCCGCCAGCCCAGACTTCCCCGCAATCTAGCGCCACGCCTCAGGTTCCCGAGTGGGCCCTTCCCGGCTCGCCGACGCACAAGCAAGTGCCGCCGCCCAAAGATTTCCATCGGCCCACGCGCACCTTCATGGGCAAAATCGGCATCTTCGACGCGCAGTCCGATATCGGTGGACCGCTTGTGCCGGGCAGCGCCAGTTATGACCCCGGCACAGGCCAGTACACTGTCCATTCCGCCGGCTATAACATCTGGTACACGCGCGATGAGTTTCGCTATCTCTGGAAGAAGATGTCCGGCGACATCTCCTTCGCGGCGGATGTCGGCTTTCCCGTCGCCGAGAATCCGCCTCACGATCGAAAGGTTGTCATGGTGATCCGCCAGGACCTCGATGACGACTCCCA
>JASHUH010000163.1 GCA_030040115.1 Acidobacteriaceae bacterium
CAGCTCACAGAAAGGCTCCTCATGAAATTGCGTAAATGCTCTTTAGCGACCGGAACGTTGCTGATGGAGGCGGGCGTGGCGACGCTGGCGATCGGCATGACGGGATGCGGGACGAGAGCGACTCCCGCGACGGCCGCGGAGGGAGCTTCGGCACAGCCAACGGAATTTCGCATGCCTACGCCCGCGGAACGCGCGGCGATTACGGCGGCATCTGCAGCGGAGCGGGACCGCGAGCTGAAGCTGCTGGGAATTACGGCGATGCAGCCACCCGCGACGGCGTATGACATTGGCAAGCCGGGCAATGCGAACTACGACGAAGCGAAGGCCAATCCGTATCCGAAGCTGCCGGCGCTGCTGGTGATGAACGACGGCAAGAAAGTGAAGACGCCGGCAGAGTGGGCGCAGCGGCGAAAAGAAATCGAGGCTTTGTTTGCCGAGGATGTGTACGGCAAGTATCCCGCGCACATTCCCGCGGTCACGTGGAAAGTAGACAGCGTCGAGCAGATGATCGTGGCGGGAGTGCCGGCAAGCGTGAAGCACATTACTGGACACGTGGACAACTCGGGTGATCCGGCGATTACGGTGGATATTCATGCCGATGTGGTGACGCCGGCGAGCACGCGGGGGAAAAAGATCCCCGTGATTATCGGCGGGGCAACGCTGCATCCGTTTCATTTCCCGGCGCCGCGGCCGGGACAGGCGATGCACCGGATCGCGATGCCGGAGAATCCGCCGGATGCGGCGAAGCTGCTGCTTGAAGCCGGGTGGGGGTTTGTGGGACGCAACTCGACCGACGTGCAAGCGGATAATGGCGCGGGACTGGACAAGGGGATTATTGGACTGGTGAATCACGGGCAGCCGCGGAAGCTGGACGACTGGGGCGTGTTGCGGGCGTGGGCGTGGGGCGACAGCCGGATTCTGGATTATCTTGAGACCGATCCGGATGTGGACGGAAGCAAAGTGGGCGTGATGGGCCACTCGCGCGGGGGCAAAGCGGCGCTGGTGGCGATAGCGGACGATCCGCGGTTTGCGATTGGGTACATTTCGTCGTCGGGAGCGGGGGGCGCGGATCTGTTCCGGCGCAATTACGGCGAGCAGATAGGAAACCTGTGCGGGGTGTCGGAGTTTCACTGGTTTGCGGGAAATTTCTTGCGCTATGGTGCGGTGGGGCACTCGGCGAACGAGATGCCGGTGGACAGCCATGAATTCATCGCGCTGGTGGCGCCGCGGCCGTTGTTTATCGGCGGCGGGACGCTGATCACCGATCCGGAGTATGCGCCGGGCGACGCTTGGCAGGATGCGCAAGGGATGTTTATGGCGGCCGCGGCGGCGAGCCCGGCGTGGAAGCTGCTGGGGTTCGAGGGACTGGGAACCACGGTGTTTCCGCCCATGGGGACACTGATCGACTCCGGACGAATCGGTTTCAGGCAGCACCGATACGGGCATACGCCGGCGCCGAACTGGCCGTACTTTCTCGCCTTTGCGGAGAAGCAGTTGGGCGAGAAATAAGGATGAAGCCCGAACCCATCAGTGTTTGCTGAACATCTCCATGACATCGTTGCGCAGGGCGATGCGGCTGGACTCGCGGGTGTAGAACATGTGGCCGCCAGGATACTCGCGGACGGCGACGCGGGTGGGGTCGCCCATGACCGGCATTTCGTTGACGGTGAGGACAGAGCCCATGAAGGGGCAGGATAGGTCGTCCCAGCCGTGGGCGATGATGACGCGCAGCCTGGGATCGGCGGCGACGGCCTGGCGAAGTTGCGCCACCGAGCCTTCGCGCAGGGCTGCGCCGCCGTCCCATTGCTGATTGACGGCGAAGGAAAGCGCATTGTAGCGGGCATCGACCTTCCAGCCGATGGTGTTGGTGAGGAAGTTGACCATGGCCGTGGTGAGCGGGGCCACGATGCTGGCCAGCAGAGGATCGCTCGCCCGTTGCTGGGGCGCGTACGGAAAGGGATCGAAGGAGGTGACGTTGGAGTCGTAGACGGAGCCGATTTTGCCCTGCTCGCGATGGACTTCGCGGACATAGGCCTGAGTGTCGAGGCGGCCGCCGGACTCCTTGACGAACGTGGGATCGAGGCCGGTCATCTGGGTGACGCGTTGAATCATGGCGTCGGTAGAAGCGGGATCGGAGTGGCCTTTGATGAGGGCGGTGGCGTAATCGCCTTCGGTGTAGGCAATGACATCGGCCATGGCTTGGGGGGTAAGCTGGTGCTCGCGCTCGAGACGGGCGGCGGCGATGGAGGGCAGGGTCATCATCCAGGGTAAAGGCGAGAGGTCGCCGTGCTGCTCGATGGTGGGGTTAAGGTAGGGTGAGACGAGGACCTCGCCGCTCATGGCGACGCCGAGTTGCGACTGGAGGTAGTAAGTGATGCGGGGGCCGCGAAAACCGCCGTAGCTCTCGCCGACGAGATATTTGCGCGAGTCGAGGCGGTCGTTTTTGACCAGCCAGTCGTAGACGATGCGGGAAAGATACTCGATGTCGGGGACGGTAGTGTAGAAGAGCTTCTTGGTCTGGTCGTCGGAAACCAGGGAGCGGCTGAAGCCAGTGCCCACGGGATCGATGAAGACGAGATCGGTGAAGTCGAGCCATGTGCCCTGATTGTCCGTGAGGACCGGCGGCTCCGAAGGGCTGTCGCCCTGGTTGCCGAATGCCAAGTGCTTGGGGCCGATGGCTCCGAAGTTGAGATAGACGCTGGAAGCGCCAGGACCGCCGTTGAAGGCGAAGGTGACGGGGCGATTGGAGCCGGACATGGTGTAGGAGGTGACCACAACCTCGCCGGTCTCCTTACCGTCTTTGTCGCGCACGGGCCAGGGGCCGACGGTGACGGTGTAATGGAGGGTTTTGCCGTTGAGCGCCATGGACTGCCCGGCGCTTTTTTCGGGCGGCAGCGGAGGGAGTTGATTTTTTCCAGCCTCAGGCTTGCTGGAAGCAGGTTTGTTTGCGGCGGGTGCGGACTGATCGGCTTGGGCTGCGGCGCGGGGAGCGGGAATGAAGAGGCAAAGGACGGCAAAAAGGCAAGCGGCGAGCAAACCGCGGAGGCAGCGCGGGCACAGAATCTCCATTGATTCACGATACGCTTATCGCGGCGCGGCTGGCATGGACCTCGGCGAGTGATTTAACCTCGAATCAATGAGCCCTCAACGCATCCTTTTGTATTCCGGCGTGGCGGCGGCCTGCGTTGCGGCCATCGCCATTTTTGCTTTTGTTCATCCGCAGACTCAGAAGGCGCAGTCGACGGCGCAGTCAAACGACCAGCTTCCCGAGGCGCCGACGGCGACGGCGGAAGCAGCCATTGTTCCCAATGGGCCTTTCGCGGTGCTCGACACATCCCTGGGGCGGATGACCTGCCAGTTTTATCAGAAGCAGGCGCCGATGGCGGTGGCGAATTTTATCGGGCTGGCGGAGGGGACGAAGAACTGGACCGATCCGGTGACCAAGCAGATGGAGCGCCATAAGCCGTATTATGACGGCACCATTTTTCATCGCGTGATTCCCGAGTTCATGATCCAGGGCGGCGACCGGACGGGGACGGGGATGGGCGATCCCGGCTACACATTCAACGATGAAATCAATCCGGACTTGAACTTCGACCGGCCGGGCCGGCTGGCGATGGCCAACTCCGGACCGAATACGAACGGAAGCCAGTTCTTCATTACGGAGACGGCGTACCCGTCGCTCGACCAGCATTACACGCTGTTTGGCCAGTGCGATGACGCAAGCGTTGCGGTGGTGAGGGCGATTGCGCGGGTTCCGCGCGACGCGGAGGACAAGCCGCTGTCGCCGGTGGTGCTGGAGAAGGTGCGCATTATGGCGGAGGGCCAGCCGATGCCGCCGCTCTTGCCGGGCGAACCGCAGGCTGCGCCGCAACCGCCGCCGGCATCTCAACCATAAACGCAGGCCGCGCAACACGGGCTACGGGTCGGATCGGCTTTTTCGCGGTATCCCGTATTTTCAATCCAAATTTATTTCAATGAGGAGTAGCTATGCCG
Source organism: Acidobacteriaceae bacterium (assembly GCA_030040115.1). Classification (GTDB taxonomy): domain Bacteria; phylum Acidobacteriota; class Terriglobia; order Terriglobales; family Acidobacteriaceae; genus Telmatobacter. Next base: position 3,997 of record JASHUH010000163.1, read on the forward strand.
CTTACCCCAGGAACCTACGCTGTTTTGAACACCACCGAAGGCAAAGTGACGATCCGCCTTTTCGAGGCTGAAGCGCCGGTTACGGTAAAGAATTTCATCGAGTTGGCCGAGGGCTTGCGCGAGTGGACGCACCCGGTTACGCGGGCCAAATCGTCGAACAAGCTCTACGATGGGACCACTTTCCATCGCGTGATTCCGGAGTTCATGATTCAGGGCGGCGACCCGGCGGGCACGGGGATGGGTGGACCGGGCTACCGCTTTCAGGACGAGACCAAAGGCTCGCCGCACAAGTTCGACAAGCCCGGCAAACTGGCGATGGCCAATGCGGGTCCCAACACCAACGGCAGCCAGTTTTTTATTACCGTGGCGCCCACACCGTGGCTGACGGGCAAGCACACCATTTTTGGCGAAGTGGTGGAGGGCCAGGAGACAGTGGTGAAAATC
>JASHUH010000019.1 GCA_030040115.1 Acidobacteriaceae bacterium
GCCGGCGGGGCTATGTGCTGCTGGATCGGGAACTGTATCTGCCCGAGAGCTGGAGCGAAGACCGGGGGCGCTGCCGGGCGGCGGGTATTGCTGACGAGGTTCAGTTTCAGACCAAGCCGATGCTGGGCAAGAGGATGCTGGAACGCGCCTTTCAGACAGGCATACCGTGCGCCTGGGTGGCTGGCGATGCAGTCTATGGCCAGGACGGATCTTCTCTTCCCGGCGGAGGCCTGATGAACGTTCGCAAGTTCCTGGGCGGCATCGTGCTGCTCTTCTCGCTCCCGTGCGTCGCGCGCGTTGCCGCGCAGGTTCCCGCCGAGTGGCTTGAGCCCTTTCCGCCGTTTCGCATTGCCGGCAATCTTTACTGCGTGGGCAGCGCCGACCTCGCTTCCTATCTCGTCGCCACGCCGCAGGGGCTCATCCTCATCAACAGCAGCCTTGAGCCTTCCGTGCCGCTCATCCGCAAGAGCGTCGAGCAGCTCGGCTTCCACTTCAGCGACATCAAGATTCTCCTCATCAGCCATGCGCACAACGACCATTGCGCGGGCAGCGCCCAGATTCTCAAGCTCACCCGCGCCCAATATGAAGTCATGGCGCCCGATGTCCCCGTAGTCGAGTCGGGCGGCAAGGATGATTTTCAATACGGCTCTGAGACCGCGATGCGTTATCCGCCCACACACGTTGATCGCGTCCTGCACGACGGCGATACGGTGCGCCTCGAAGGCGCCGTGCTCGTCGCCCATCTCACCCCGGGCCACACCAAGGGAACAACCACCTGGACCATGGGCGAAAAAGAGGATGGCCGCGTGCTGCACGTCGTCATTGTGGGCAGCCCCAATGTCAACACCGGCTACAAGCTGGTCGGCAATAAGGCGTACCCTAACATCGCGTCGGACTACGAGCGCGGCTTTGCGGTGCTCAAGAGCCTGCCCTGCGACATCTTTCTGGGCGCGCACGGCGCCTATTTCGATTTGACAGCGAAGTATGCGCGCTTCCAGAGCGGCGATCGCAACGCCTTCATCGATCCCGCGGGCTACCAAGCGTACGTGGCCGAACGCGAACGCGCATTTCAGGCGGAATTGCAGCGCCAGCAGGCCGCGGCGGCAAGGTAGAGGCGGTTTCTGCCGGGAGTTTCAACTGCTGTTTCACCGCCCGAGGCGGCGGACAATCGATATGGGCATTCCCCTAGGAGCTGTACGCGCAAAAATGCGAGCTCCGGAGCGAAGATCCTTGAACAGTGATAGTTGCCGACAATCCGGGAACGACATTAAAATCGGACACTGCATGGCCAGTAATGAGCGCACATTCGCAGAATCACTGTGGCAGGGGCGCGATGAACGTGTTCATCGCTTTCAACACCTCGGCTTCATTCGAGACGAAGATGGCGTGGCTAGCATCTTTGATTCGCAGAACTGTGGCCTGCGGATTAATCTTCTGGAAAGCATCGGCCAGGGCAGATGTTCTCGCCTCGTCCCGACTCTGCGCCGCTTTCAATGCGCTGGGATTATTCTTAAAGCGGTTGCCGAATGAATGGGGAACGGCAGAAATCGCCAGCACGGGACACTTCACTCTCCCGAATTCTTGCTCACCGAGTTGAATTGCCATTTCAACCCGCTCCTCCGGCGTATCCGGCGGCGCAGGCTCGTTGGCTGGAGTAGAGTCTGCGAGCTGGCGAATTGAATCGAGGTCTTTTTCAAACCGGGGCAGCATCTCTGCGATATTTTCCAGGAGAGAATTGCGGTCTCTAATCGACATGGACCTAATTGCCGCGAGTTGTTCCAAGTCCCTCCTGAGAACGTAATAGTCAAGTTCTGGGTCGCCCACGGCAGGGTCGTAGAACGCGTACCCCTGCGCGGCATCCAGGTAAACGAGGCCGGCGACGCTATTCGGAGAAGTTGTCCCTATAAAGCTCAGCTCTTCGCCTGCAAAGGAAAATCCGACAATCACCGGGCGCATCAGCTTCAACTGCTCGACGACCGCGAGTACGTCTCTCCCGAGACGCTCAGCCGAGTAGTTGTCAGCCGTGGGACTGGGCCTGCTCGACTTACCACAGCCTCGCCTTGTTATCCCATACACGTGATAGTTTGCGGTCAGTTTCGGTGCAAAGCTATCGAAGTCGTGCGCGGTATCTCCCAAGCCAGCGAGAAGCACTACTGGGCGCCCGCTCCCGCCCCAATCCAGCACCTCCAGCTTCACGCCAGGCTGTACTTCCACGAAGCGGCTGGTCGGGGCCGCCGAAGCGGACGCACTTGCAGCCAGTGCATTCACCGGAACGAGAGGCAAAAGCGCGAGAAAGAGAAGACCGAGCGTGCGCACCGCACCATTATGGCGGCTGGCCGTTGCCCACACAATAAATATTTGCTATGGGCGGTTGACCGCCTATGCCGAAGCTTGCTGCATCTTCGCCAGTCTGGCAATCTGAGCCGCCGCAACTTGGTAAACCGCCGGGCGCCGGCCGCCCCAGCCCTCGATGTTGGCGCCCCGGCAATCCGCCCCCTGTGCCCACCGTCACCCTGAACCCGCAAATCCATCCACTACAATCGGCTCAAGGTTCGCGCCAAAAAAGAGGAAATGCACCCACATGCCACGTAAAGCCCTGATCGCCGCCAATTGGAAGATGTACAAAACCCCCGGCCAGGCCCAGTCCTTCATGGACACTTTTTTGCCCCTCGTCGCCGGGCACACGCGCGATGAAATCGCCCTCTTCCCTTCGCCGGTGCTCCTGCCCACGGTAGTCTCGGCCGCCGAAGGCGCCAACGTGGCTGTGGGCGCGCAAAACATGCATTTCGCCGCCGAAGGCGCCTATACCGGCGAGACCTCCGTGCTGCAATTGAAGGCTGTCGGCGCCACCCACACCCTCATCGGCCACTCCGAGCGGCGCCAGTATTTTGCCGAGAGCGACGCCATCGTCAACAAGAAGCTGCACACCGCGCTCCAGCACGGCGTCGTTCCCATCGTGTGCGTGGGCGAAGTGCTCGAGGAACGCGAAGCGGGCCACACCGGCGCCGTCCTCAAGACGCAGATTGCGGGCGCGTTTGCCGGCATTGCGCCCGGCGCCGCCACGCCCATTGTGGTCGCCTATGAGCCGGTGTGGGCCATCGGCACCGGCCGCACGGCCACACCCGAAATCGCCGCCGAAGCGCACCACATCCTCCGCGCTGAAGTGGCGCGCCTGCTCGGCGCCGAGGTAGCCGCGGCCATGCGCATTCTCTACGGCGGCAGCGTCAAGCCCGAAAACGCCACTGCGCTCCTCGCCCAGGACGAAATCGATGGAGCGCTCGTCGGCGGCGCCAGCCTCAAGTCCGATTCCTTCGCGGCCATCGTGCAATATTGACCCGGAATTCAGGGAGCCGCCCACTTCCACACTTCCTTAACCGGCCGTCCGCCCCCATCAAGACCCCTTCTTCGCTCCACTCGGCGGCGTCTGCGTTCCCTTGTCCCACCCGTGAAAGCGGGAGGTGTCACCCGCATCCCAGGCCTCGCGCAGCCCCGGAGCGCTCAGATCCCAGTCCGGGCGCATCTCGCTCATCAGCGCGCGCAAATCGCGCCATAAATCCACCACCGACGGACGGCCCCAGAACCAGTAGCCGTTGTAAATGCGGTATATCACCAGCCCCGGCTTGAGCACCAGCGTATACGGAATCATCGGATTGTGCTCAGGGTCGGTGTACTCTTCGATATCCAGGTCCTTTTGCACTTTGCGTTCCGGATCGGACAGAAACGCCCACTGTGCGCCCACCGAGGCGCGGAACTCCTGCAGTGTGTGGTGGTCGTCCGTCGAGATCGTGGCGATCTGCGTGTACCCCACCGCGATTTTCGGATAAAACTTGGCCAGTTCCCGGTGTTGCTGGTGCTCCTTCGGGCAGTAGTGGCCGCGCGCCAGCGTCAGGATCAGCGGATCGTCGCCCTGCACTTCGCTCAGCTTGCGCAGCGTGCGCGTGTGATCGGGTAATTCGTAATCGGGAAAAACGCCTCCGGGCACAATGTCAGAGCGCATAAATAAACTCCTTCGACGGGCGCCACTTGGGTAAAGGCGCATCCGGACCAGACGGTTACAGCGTTTTCGATGCGCATAATCGAAACCGGGAAGACAAATTCTGCGGCGTCATCGCGCTCTTTACCCTGATCGCCATGGGCCTGAATTTCTTCGCCATCAATCCCCCGCGCCGCTGGTCGTTGCCGGCATCGTGCAGGCTTTCTCCACGCCGCTTCTCATGGTGCTGGTCATGGTGACGACCAACGATCGTTCCATCATGGGCATGGGCAAGCCGTCACGCCTTCTTGCCTCTTTCGCCTCACCGCCAACAAAAAAAATCCCCTCCCAGCTTGCCGGTAATTTCGCGCCTTTCGTCATAATGGGAAATATCCAAACTGAAAAAGCGGACCGTTCACCGGAAATCGGGAGTCGTTTTTCCGACCCCTGAACCCGGAAACATGTCCCTTGATTCAGAATCAGGGGCAATCCATAGCCAATCCGCAGCAGATTGCGACCGAAGAAAACCGGCAAAACCTAGCAAAAAGCCGAAATCAAAACCAGTAACCCCTTTGCTCCGTGACGTTTACAAGTTAACGCCTTTATTTTCAGATGTTTGCAGCGCATGCCATTGTGCAAGCTCCTGAAAATAAAGTAGTTGTTCACTAGCAAAAAAATGAGGGGGGTAGGGGGAGTCATATGCACCCGGGACGGGCCACACAATACCCAAGGCATCACGGGTGTCATGGGTCAACGGCTCGGGCCGCGCGCCCGGCCTCACGCCGCGGTCCGCGAGGCGGTATCCACGATAATGAGAGGCGGAACGGAGAGAAACCATTGCGGTCGGGAT
>JASHUH010000164.1 GCA_030040115.1 Acidobacteriaceae bacterium
TGGAGAGATTTTAAGGGACCGAAGAGGCCGCGTGGGGCGACGCTCCGCAATGTTGATCATTTTTGAATTGTGATGGTCGCTTTCAGCGGCAGGTCACGAGAGGAAGTCCCGACCAAGATGCCGTATGCGCCTGGCTCGATCGTCCACTGGTGACCCGCTGGATCGTAGATGGAAAAGGCGCGGCCATCCACGCTCAGGTTCACGGGTTTGGTTTCCCCACGACGTAGCCATACCTTCCCGAAGGAACCGAGCTGGTGAGGCGGTTCGCCATTGACCGCGGGGTGCGCCACATAGAGCTGCACCACTTCGGCGCCATCGCGTGCGCCGGTGTTGGTGACGCTGATGGTCATGGATGCGGTTGCTCCATTCGACAGCTCCTCGGCGCTGAAGCGATCGCGTTTGATCGAGAGATGACTGAGTTGGAACTTCGTGTAGGACAGGCCAAATCCGAACGGGAAAAGAGGTTTCGTCCCGGTCGCGTCGTACCACCGGTAGCCCACATTCAGGCGTTCCGAATACATAGAATGGCCGCTGACTCCTGGCCATTGTACCTTGCGCGAGGTGGGTATTGCCGCAGCCGTTCGGGGAAAGGTAAGCGGCAGCCGGGCTGAAGGGTTCACATCGCCGAACAGGACCGCGGCGAGCGCATTGCCATCTTCCTGCCCCGGGTACCAGGCTTCCACAATTCCCGCCACGCGGTCGGCCCATGGCATCAGCACAGGGCCACCGGTATCGAGCACCACAAGAGTCCTCCTGTTGACTTTTGCCACTGCCTCGATGAGCTGGTCTTGATTGCCCGGAAGCTGAAGGTTTGGCCGATCGCTCCCCTCTGTTTCGTCGGTGTGTACAACGACAATCGCGGTGTGCGCGTTGGACGCTGCTTGCGCCGCCCTCGCGGGATCGCCGCCATCGTCATACGAGACGGCGCCGCCCGAACCGGCACGCTTGCCGATCCCTTCCCACGGGCTCACGACATAAGGAGGCACAACTCCGGAGCTTCCGCCTCCTTCTGCTTTCGGCTGGTTCTTTCCGGCTTCGCCGATCACCGCAATCGATGTTCCCTGTTGCAACGGAAGAAGCCCGCCGGCATTCTTCAAAAGGATCGTGCCCTGCTCAGCCACATGCCGTGAAAATTCATCGTGCTGCGGGCTGCGCACATTCGACATCCAATTCCCGCCCGGAGCTTTGTCGAACAATCCGAACCTGAACATCGTCACCAGAATATGGCGCACATGTTCGTCGATCTTCGCCTGGCTTACCCTGTTGGCAAGCACCGCCGCTTTCAGCGCAGCGCCAAAATAGGAGTCATCCGGCATCTGTTGGTCGAGTCCGTTATTGGCGGCGTCGATTGTGGAGTGAGTCGCTCCCCAGTCGCTCATGACCCAGCCTTGGAATCCCAATTCCTTGCGCAGGAAATCTTCCAGAATCTGGGCATTTTCACAGGAGTAAACTCCGTTCGTCTTGACATAGGCGCACATCAATGTTCCGACGCGTCCATCGCGCACCGCTGCTGCAAACGGAGGAAGATAGATTTCCTGCAGAGTTCTCTCGTCCACGACCGAATCTTCATGAAAACGATCGCTTTCCTGATTCATCGTCAGATACATATTGGCGTTGGCGATGGGTCCCTGACTTTGAATGCCCTGGATCTCGGCTGCCGCCATGACCCCATTGAAATATGGATCTTCTCCATAACTCTCGAAGGTCCTGCCCCACTCGGGGACGCGCACCACGTCGATGGAAGGTGAAAGCGCAACGTTGGTTCCCTTGCCCCACTCTTCCTCGCCCAGCACCCGGCCGAATTCATGGAGCAGCGCCGGATCCCAGCTCGACGCTGCTGCAATGGGAGCGGGCAGCAAGGTCACGTCTTTCGCTTTGTTGCCCACTCCCGCCCTTCCATCCGCAAGGGTGAGAGCGGGAATGCCCAGACGCAGATTGGGGGGAACATATCCTACATAGCCGACCGGAGGCGGCGCGAAGTCATACGCGTTTGCGGGCTTTTTCTTCGGTGCGGTGACTCCATGCAGCATCGCAATCTTGTCATCGAGGGTCATTGCGGCGATGAGGAGATTCGCCCTTTTCTTCGCCGACAATGACCGATTCATCCACGGCCTTTGCGTAGCGGAATGCGCCGCGTCTTCGGCGAGGCGGGCCACAGCTCCGGAAGCAGCCCGCGCGCCAGCTGCGCAAGGGCGCAGGCATGGGTGAAGACCCGCCCATCCCAAAGCCAATGCAGTCACAATCCCAAGCCGAGCTGACCCCCAGAGAAGAGCCACATCCGTACTCCTTCCTCACCGATCCACTAGAATCAAACTCGCAAAACAAGAGGAGTTCAAGAGCAACCTGGCGCTACCAGTCAAGAATGGCGCCGTCTTGGGCGCGCACTGTGCTTGAATGCAGCGTTTCCTGCGCGAACGGGTGGTGCGCGGCAGCGGCCTCATTAATCTCGATTCCGAGCCCGGGAGCATCGCTGGGGAGCCAAAAACCGTCACGCGACTCCAGCGCGTGCTCCACTACCTCCCAGCGCCAGGGGACGTCGGTCAACATGTCTTCCTGGATGAGAAAATTGGGCGTACTGAGGTCGAAGTGCAGGGCGGCCGCATTGGCCACCGGACCCAGCGGATTGTGGGGCGCAACCCCCATGGTGTACACCTCCGCCATCGCGGCGATCTTTTTTGCCTCCCAGAGACCGCCGCAATGGCAAAGGTCGGGCTGGATCACGTGACACGCCAGCTTTTCGAACACTTCGCGGAATTGGAAGCGCGTGACCAGCCGTTCTCCGGTCGCGATGGGAACCGGACTGAGCCTCCGCACCTCGGCCATCACGTCCACGTTCTCCGGCGGAACGGGTTCTTCCACAAACAGCGGTCGATACGGCGCCAGCACACGGCAGAACTCGACGGCGTTGCCGAGAAAATGCCGGCCGTGGCAGTCGACCATAATCTCCACATCGTCGCCGACCGCGGTGCGGAGGGCTGCTATCGTCCGCTCCGCAGATTTATAGGCGGCGATACTGTTCAGCGGCTCCGTGGGCGGCGTCAGCAGGACTTTCACTGCCGTGTAGCCCTTAGCGATGACCTCAAGTGCGCGGTCTACAAATACCTGCGGATCGCCCAGGTTCTGCGACTCGTAGACCGCGCGCATGTCGCCGCCGCCCAGGTGCGTGTACATGCGCACGCGATCCCGCACCGCGCCGCCCAGCAGCTTGTACACCGGCTGGTTTAGCGACTTGCCCAGAATGTCCCAGCAGGCCTGCTCGATTCCCGAGATTGCCGATAGCCCGATCACGCCTAGGCGCCAGAACGACTGACGGTATAGCTTCTGATACAGATGCTCGATGCGCGTCGGGTCTTCGCCGACCACCATGGGCTCGAAATCCTGGACCGCGCCCACCACGCTGCGCGTCTTCCACTCCAGAGAAGCTTCGCCCCAGCC
>JASHUH010000165.1 GCA_030040115.1 Acidobacteriaceae bacterium
ATATCGCCGTACGTCCCTTCAGCCGGTTGCGCGAGCGCCGTCGAGGCGTTGGTAATGCAATTCTTGAGGACTGAGCCGCACTGGTTGTCCGGTGCGCTGATCACATTAGGCCGTTCGACGCCGTCCCGGCTGGTGTTGGCCGGATCGCCAGACACAACGACGTTGAACGGGGTGCCGGACTGAGCCGTGAAAATGGCGTCCGCCATCCAGCCCGCCGCCACCTCCCGCAGCAATCCCCCTGAATGGCTGAAGAACGGCAAACTATAGACGGGGCTTAGGACGAAGCGCTGCGGAACGCTGAGCGCCGAATTGCCGTAGTCGAGCGCAAAGTCGTAAGGGTCCATGGGCGCGCCGCTGTCGTTCGAATCCTGGCTGACATCGAGATCCTTGGACCAGGTGTAGGAGGCACCCATCGTCAGACCATGATTGAGGCGCTGCGTCAGAACCACATTGAGCGCATCGTAATTCGACCACACACCAGGGTCGAGAGTACGGATGCTGCCGAAGTTCTGGTTCGGCCGGTCGGCCGCTACGAACGGATTCACGCTGGGCTGGGGCTCGTTGCTGTACCAGCTTGTGTCGAGATGATAGGTGTGGCTGCCGATGTATTGAACATCCAAAGCCGCACTGGACCAAAGCGTCCGCCCCACATCCAAACTCCACTGTTTCATCGCCGCCGGCGGAAAGTAACGGGGAAGCGTCACGGCGGTGACGGTGTTGGCGGCAGGCGTGGTGGCCGATCCCCCACCGGAAGGATTGGCGAAGCTGAGCTGCGCGCTCGGAGAACTGTTCCAGGTTGCCGCGGTCGAAATCGGCGGATTGGTGTCCAGCAGCGTATAGTTGTTGGTTTGGACGGGGTTGTAGAAAAAGCCAAAACCTCCGCGCACCACCCAGGCGTGGGTAACGCGATAAGCGAAACCTAAGCGCGGCGCCCAGCCCAGGCGCCAGGGATTGACGAGCGGATAATCCGGGTCGGGAATAGTCGTCGGAATCAGCGCCGTCTGCGCGGCGTTGAGAACCGTTGCATAGCCTGTGGGGCTAAAGGGGACCGTATCGAGTTCGTAGCGCAGGCCAAGGTTCAGTGTGAGCTTCGGAATAACATCCCATTTGTCTTGGACGTAAAATCCGTCGCGCCATTGCTCGCCCGAACCCCTGACCTCGGGGGCCGGGGTCTGGACCGAGTCCGGCAAGCCGAGCATGAAGTCGGCCGGCGCGCCTGCCGCGCTCCCCGGAGAGCTGATGGCGCCCGTGAAGTCGAACAAACCCTGCGGATCGTTCACCGCCTTGCGCGTGGTGAGGGCGCGATCGAAATCGACGCCTGCCACGATAGCGTGCTTCCCGAAAGTGAAGTTCAGCGCGTCCGAAATCACCCACGCCTCATCGGTCTGGAACCAGTTGGTGCCACCGGTGCCCGCGCCGGTGTATCCCGAGATCTCAACGTATGGGATTCCCGGATTGGCTGTCATATAGTCGAAAGCGCCATTCCCACCGATCGCACCGTCCAGTGTCTCGGCAAGTGCGTCCGTGCCGGGCACCTCGTAGTATGCACTGGCGTAAGTCGTGTCAAAATAATTGCGCCCAAAGCGGAAATCGTTGACGAGGCGGGGCGAGAGAATCTGGGTGTAGTCCGCCACGAAGTTGCTTTGCGTGTTGGGGGCGTACGTGGCGTCGTTCGCGAACGGCGCCCCGGAGAAAGGGCTGCCCGACTGGTAAACGTAGCGGAAGAACAGCCGGGTCTTGCTGCTGAGGTTTTCGTCGATACGGAATAGGTACTGATTGAAGTTGCTGTCCGAGGCGATGGGCACCTCCAGGTTATCCGTCAGGGCGTAACCACTGGCCGTGGCGTTGCTCGTCACGTTGGGCATGGGGATCACTTGCAGGAACTGCTGGGCGACCGGCGAAATGCACGCCGCCGCGATAATGTTGCCTGAGACGCAACTGGGATCGTAGGAATCGGTCAACGGCGTCGACAGCTCCGTGAAGTTGCCTTGCCGCATCAGCGGCGTCATCACGGTGTAGGTGTCGGATGGCGACTCGTCGTAGCGCAAGCCTTGGTAGTCAAACATGAAGAAGGTGCGGCTCTTCCCGTTATAGATGTGGGGAATGAGCACTGGGCCGCCGAGTTCGGCGTTGTATTGGTTGAAGTGATACGGTTCCTTGGCGATGGGCGTGGTTGAAAAATCGTACGTGTTGGCGTTCAGCCCTGTGTTGCCTACGTCCTCCGAGAAACTGCCGTGGAGTTGGTCGGCGCCGCTTCGCGTCACGGCATTGATGTGTACCCCCATATAGTTGCCGTACTGAGCCGAGTACGTCCCCGTCAGCACGTTGACCTCCTGCACGGCCGCCGGATCGGGACGGACGTTGTCGGTCATGTAAAGCGCGTTCATCAGCGTGACGCCGTCGAGGGTGACGTCGTTCTGGATCTGCCTGGTCCCGGCGCCTTCGAATCGCTCGCCGGGAGGGTTGCCCTGAGGACTGTCGCCATTGAGCATCACGGCCGAGTTCGTGGTGGCGAGCTTTAGCGGATCTTCACCGTTTACGGGCAACTGAGCGATGCTGTTCGCCGGAATCGTTTGACCGATCACGGGGTCGTCGGTGGCAATCGGCGGCGAGGCGGTCGTAACCTCGACCGAGGTTGAGACCGAGCCGACGCGCAGGACAAAGTCGGTGAGCGCCGTCTGGTTGTTCACGACGATAATATTCGTGTGCACCACCGTGACGAAGCCCTGGGCCTTCACCGTGATGGTGTAGGCGCCGACGGGAATGTAGAGGATGTTGTAAATCCCAGCCCCGTTAGTGGTCGCAGGGTATGCTATCTGGGTGCCGGTATTGACGGCGCTTACGCTCGCCCCGGCAACAACGGCGCCCGACGGATCGGTGACCGTGCCCGACAGACTGGTGGACGAGGCGACTTGCGCCCCCGCCGGCACCGCCAGGCCCGCCAGAATCAGCGCGAACATAAGAACCACGAACAAACTGGGCAGGAGTCGTTTCTTCATAGTGGTCTCCTCATAGTGTTGAAGTCGGTCTGTTATGTGTGGGATGCCAAGCTTGGCCATCCGGTGTGCGGCGCATGTGGGACGTGGATCGTCTTCTCCAAGCGCTTTTTCAGGGTCCGATTACAAGTCTTCAAGCGGTAGCAAATCTAAACCTGATCTTTGGCGCGTCGACAATCGCGAGGGCGGCTTTTCGGGCGGCCTTACGCGTTTTGCCGGACTGCGGACCATTCCGCCTCGCCATACTCTCCGAGCGTCACCTTGCCGCTCATCGATCCACCCTCCACCGTCCCAGTAAACGCATAATGGATCGCATTTCCACCCACGGGCATCAGGCTGTGAAACGCAATCTGGTTTGCGTGGACGTCTCCTTGAAGATCTCCGTTATAGATTTCACCCTGATGGGCTCCGCTCACTCGATTGCCATTCTGCTCCAGCAGGAACCGTTGCGATCCTTCTCCCCTCAGATACTTCAGAGATACATTCCAAATGCCCGCAATGTCTGCCGGAGTCCCCTGCGGAATTTCCGGAGCGGTAAAGCTGGGAGGCGCGGAGAGGGTCTTATATAGAGCTTCAGCCACCACCTGATAATCGCCCGGCATCATCATGTAAGGCATAATTTGCACGAAGCTTTGCATGTGATCGGGCCGATTGCCCCGGGCGCTCATAAATTGAATTCTGGGCGTGGCGGCGTCCAGTGTGGCCGCTAACTCCGTGCCGGTAATTTTCAGCACATTGCCATCCCAGTGAATGCGCAGCATCGGCGCATGATTCGAGAGGTCCTCGGGCATAATGTACTCGGTCGTCACCGAGGGCAGCGGCTTCACTTTGTTTTCGATATATCCGAGCCATTCCTTCCAGGTGTTCCACTCCGCGTCGTGGTCGCGCCGCGTCCACATCTCCACCGCGGTCAACATGCCCATGATTTCTTCTTTTCCCACCTTCATCGACCGGCCTACATTGTGGTGGGGCGCGGCTTGGAAAAAGGCGGCTTGGACGAGATCTTTCTGGCCTAGCAGCAATCCCGCGCACTGCGGACCGCGCAAACACTTCCCGCCGCTATAGCCGACAAAGGTTGCGCCGGCCTGCAGATGGATGTTCGGAATCGTCAACATTTCCGCCGCCGCGTCCACGAATACGGGAATTCCCTTTGGTCTCGCCGCCTGGCAGATGTTGGCGATGCTCATCGGACCCTTGGCCGCAAGCGGAGAAGAAAGGATGTAAATCATCGCCGTCTGCGGGCCCATGCTCCGGTCCAATTCTTCCGGCGTGTCGACTTCGACCACATTCACCCCAAGCAGGCGCGCGCCGATGTCGTAGGGGTTGCGCGAATGCTTGGGAATAATGACCTGGTTCTTGAAGCCGGCCATGTAGGGCATCTTCTGCGATTTTTCCACGTTGGTTCCAGCAATACAGGCTGCTGTGGCCTCGCTAATCGCAGATGCGCAACCGGCGGTCACTATGCCCCACTCCGCTCCAGTGATCGCAGCCAGGCGCGCGCCTACCGCCATCATCAATTCATCCAGATGCACGTAGTGCTTCGACGCCTCATCCATCGCCTGTTTCACTTCCGGCAGGGTAAGAGAGCCGCTGATAATCGTGTACGTCCCTTTGCAATTGACAATCGGCCGGACCCCAATGGCTTCATATAAATTGGGGCCCACCGGGACAGAAGCGGAGTGGCCGTCCTGGGCGGGCGCTGCGCTCGGCCATAGTGCGCTTGCCGCTCCCGCGACTCCAGCAACCGCGGACCGCTGAAGAAACTTCCGCCTGCTAACGCCCGAAGCTTTTGAGAACACTTCTTCGCCAACTTTCATCGCTCGCCTCCGCAAGCAGAGTTGTTTTAAGGACTCTTTGCCGGCGCGGTCGCGCGCCAAAACCCTTTGCAGCAGGAATGCAATCCACCGTTCGGGATCCCAAGACTTGAGAGACCCCCGGGGGGCAAGACGCCCAGGTTTGACACGACAATAAGTGCCGAAAGCTACAGTCCCGAAAGCAGTTTATGGGCGAATCGATTATGCCTCGTCCAGAAAAATCGAAGCCATCACGCCCGATGATCATCGGTTCATGAGGAAAGAAGGGAAGCGCATTCAATTTCGCCTATCGTAAGGAGGCACACATGAATTGTCAACAGTAAAATGATTTCGTGCCCACCCTTCCGTTTATAGAATGGCGATGCTTCGCAATCCTGGCGCGGAAGCCACGAGCACCGGTGGACCGAGCCGTCCGCTCAGTGGATCAATCGGCATTCGGACCACCCCTTGCATCGCATCGCTCAGCGCGATCAGGGCGCTCCCGCCGTTCTCGATCACCATCGCGCGAATCTCGCCGGGGCTCTCGCATTGCGGCCGCGCCGCAGCCAGCCTGCCACTCGCGGCGTCCACCTTCCAGCAACGGACGCGCCTCTCATCGGCCGTATACAGAAAATCGCCGCAAGGATGAAGGGCCATGCTGACTCCGGGCCCGGTTTCCACCCGCTCCGCACGGGCCAAAATCCGGCCGCCCACTGGATCGTATGCATATCCGGAAACTGTCCCTTCGCGCCCGCTCGCCACGTAGAGCCAGCGCCCCTCCGGATGCAGGATGATCTGCCTGGGTCCGCTCCCCGCATCGAGCGCATAGCGCTGCCGCACTGCCAGGCCGCCATCTTGCAGCTCCAGGACCGTCAGCCGGTCCGTTCCCTGATCCACGGCCAACGCGCGCCGCCCCGTCGTGTCGAAGACTGCCATTTGCGGATGCGCGCCCTCCTGATGCTCTGCGCAATCACCGCACCCGGTCTCTTTCAGGATTCCGGTCACGCGCCCCAACCGCCCATCCTCGCCGATCGGGAGTATGTTGTAGGCGCCGCCTCCGTCGATTGCAACCATCGCGCTTCTGCCGTCCGGCGACAAACTCAGGTGACGCGGCGCCGTAGCGGAGAGCGAAAGAGCCCTGCGGTTCACAAACGCCAGTTTTCCATCCGCATCCACGGCATAGGCCTCGACGGTTCCGGCAGGCAATCCCGCATGCCGGCTGATTTCGTTCACGGCGTAAAGGCATCGCCGATGGGGATGCAACGTGAGCCACACGGGCGCGGCGCTGGCAACCACTTGCCGCAGTTTCCATGGTTCACCGGCGACGCCATAAACGCGGATTTCGTGCTGCGCCCCAAGCCCCGCGTGCGCTCCGGGCATGGTCCCAAGAAACGCAATGCGCGCTCCGCGCGTCATCGCCCGCGCCCAGCCCGTCCGCGCAGCGACGGGCGCAAAGCCCATCATGCGCACGAAGGCTCTGCGGCTCAATTGCGCGTTCTTCGTCACCTGTTTCTCCCGCCGGGCGTCGCTCACCCGCGTATCGACATCGCGTGGTGGAAGATGTTGTTCGGATCGTACTTGCGCTTTACGGCTTGCAAGAACGGATAAAGCCCCTTGTTTCCGTAATACAGTTCGG
>JASHUH010000166.1 GCA_030040115.1 Acidobacteriaceae bacterium
CGGAGGCCAATCGGCCGCTTCCACGGCGGCAACGGCGACCACGCTGCCGGCGATGCGCATTCCCAATCCCGCCTACATCCAGCCGTTTTATACCTGCGTCACCAACTATTACGTTTCGAAAAGCGGCAGTGACAGCAATAATGGATCGCGCACGAGTCCCTGGGCGGATATTAGCACCGCCGTCAACTTTCTCGCCGTCCAAGGGGGCGCCCACCCTGGCGTATGTGTCAATATCGGGCCGGGCACTTACACCGAATCGGTTTACGGCAACGCGCTGAGCGGAAGTTCCGATACTCCGACAGGGTACCTTGTCTTTCGCACCACGATTCCCCATGGCGCGACCGTTCAACTTCCCTCAGGCTCGGCCGATTACACCGATGGATTTGAGTTTGGAGAGGCGAGCTACATTGTTATCGACGGTTTTACGATCGCTGGGTCGAATGCCGCACCGGACATTGACGGTCAGGGTATACAGGCGTTTGGGAACAGCTCTACGACCTGCACAAGCCACCACATCAGAATTTTCAACAATATCATCTACGGCTGGGGAGAAAGCGCCATCTCAACCAACTACGTTGACTACCTGGACATAGAAGGGAACGTCGCTTACGATAACGCCTGGACATCGATATATGGGGCGAGTGGTATAGATCAAGTCGTGCCCGTTGCGCTCGACACCGGTACATGGAGCGCGAGCACAATGGACAGCGAAGGGATGCCATTCCATCAGATTATCCGCGATAACATCGCCTACAATAACGCGGAAGTCAACATCGGCGCCAACACGCACTATGATGGCGAGGGCATCACCATGGACACCTTTAACAAGGAACGCGGTTATGCGGCCTACACGGAGCCATCGCTTATCGAAAACAACCTGTCCTTCAACAATGGCGGCGGAGGGATCTTCACAGGCGGCAATGGCGCAAGTTATCTCACCATACTCAACAACACGGTGTTTAATAACTGGCTCGATGTTCAAAATCCCAGCACGGGGCACGGCGATATCGGCATCCAATGCAGCGTGGCTTGCACCCAGAATACCGTTGTCAACAATATAGCCGTCCACAACTCGCTCGTAGAACCTAACGACTATGCAGTGACCGATTGGTCATCGGCTAAAGCAGCAAACACAGATGAGACGTGGGCAAACAACCTCACCTTTAACGGCAACCCGGGCCAAGCGTCGACCTATACCTCCAACACTTCCGCGACCATCACCGCCGCGGAGGGTAATATCCTCGGCTCCAACCCCTTGTTTACGGATTACCTGAGCGGCGATTTCACGCTGCAGGCGGCCAGCTCTGCGATTGGGACGGGCACGACCGCCTATGGGGAGGCCGCGACGGACCTGGCAGGGAATCCGCGCAGCACCGATGGCCAAGTGGACATGGGTGCCTACGAATCTCAGCCCAGTAGACGACCCCGCATACACGAGAGTGCGCTGATCCTAGACACGCCGCCTTCTGGCGCTACGGGGGCTCCTCTCTCGGTCGATGTTTTCCTGCTAAGCAATGGAAACGGAACTCCAGCCGGCGATATATTGATATTTGCCGAGGTGAGCGATGGCTCGCCGGCACCGCCGAAGCAGCCAATGCCACTGGGGCCACCGCCGCGAGGGTGGCTTGTGGCGGAAATTCCCGCAGCAACGGCGTTCGGGGCAGCGTACGCATCGGGTGACACAGGGGCACTCGCATCTGTGACCTTCGACCAACCCGGAACCTACACGCTCAGCGCATTTTATGTGGGGGATCGAAACTTCGCTGCCGCCAAATCTCCCGAATACAGCATACAAGTGTCTGGAGCGCCGCTTGCGGCAACCCCCAGATTTTCGCCCCCTGCGGGCACCTACACTTCAGCACAATTGGTGACCATCAGGGATATGACCCTAGGAGCCACCATCTACTTCACCACGGATGGAAGCACGCCAACCACGTCCTCGACAAGGTACACGGGCCCCATCTTGGTAAAGAGCACAGAGACCATCAGCGCCATTGCCACCGCCAGCGGTTACAGCAACAGCACCGTGGCGACTGCGCTCTATGCCATCAAACTGCCGCCGCCACCGGGAAGATAGTGGCAACGAATCCGGGCGGGCGCGATTCCCTGAGGCGGAGGAAAAGGGACCCGGTAGGGGAGATGGTAAGCGGGGTTTTCGGGGAAGAAAAGGCTTCTGGAGCGTAGCGAAAGGGCCTTTTCCCCCGAAGCGCGTTCGCGAGGGGGGCGGTTCGGTGGTCTGCGGGTGGGTTCCTTTTGAGGCGGCTTTGTTTGAGGAGGTTGTCGCCGTTCATTTCCAGGAGCTGAAAGTGATAGGTGAGCCCGTCCAGCAGGGTGCCGGTAAGCCACTCGGAGCCGAAGACCTCGGTCCATTCGTCGAAAGGAAAGTAGGGGTCAGGACAAAGGCATCTTAAGCGCTATATGCAGCGGGAGATAGTCGGGATGAGATGGGGACATGGAGAGTCCTCTAAGTTATTTTGTTGAGTTGCAGGACGGGCGGGTGGAGCGGACGCGGGAACACCTTCTGGAAGAGATGCTGCTGATCGCCATCGCCGCGATTCTAGTACTACAGTTGTAATTATGTAGCGAGGAGCAAGCGGTTCTGTTTTCGGAAGTGGAAGAACTGGGCCGGAAACTGATATTGCCGTCGCCAGTCAGGCCAGCGCAGCAGATGCTCCAGGCTGTGCCAGCCTCCGCGCAGCACGAAAACGAGCAAACGCCGGATTTCCGGCACGCTGAGTGGAACCCTGCGCG
>JASHUH010000167.1 GCA_030040115.1 Acidobacteriaceae bacterium
ATTCGAATGTCTTGAAGCTGAAGATTCTTGATCTCCCAACTGCGGCATCCCGTTCCGGCAGCTACGGCCGCACAGTACATCGTCAGTTGCCAATACTCGTTCTTCTTTGCTGTTTCAATGATCTTCATCAGCTGCTCGTTCGTCGCCTTCTTTCCGGCACGGCTCTTTGACTCTTTCATAGGCTTGTAGCGTTCGGCGAGATCGCCCTTCCAGCAGTTGGCATGTTGCATCACTCCCCGCAACAGTTGAAGTTCGTAATTAATATTGCGCGGGGAGACAACTTTGCGCATCGTCGGGCTGATCTGTTTGCGACGTTCCTGCTGATATTCGCGGAGGAGTTCGAGATCGATCCGTCGAAGCTGGACACTCGCTCCGATGAGCTTTTCAACCTGCTTAAAGATCCGCCTTTCGCGCGCAAGTGTCCCTTCCCGGTTCGTCGCGCCCCTCCAGTTGAAGTACATCTTTGCCGCCTCGCCGAGGAGCACACGGCCATGATCTTCCGTGCGCGCGCGGCGCTCCTCGAGGGCTTCGCGCTTCTCTTTCTGGAAATCCTGTTTGAAGGCCAGGGCCTTGGCCGGATCGTCGGTGTAGGTGGATTGTTGGTGCTGCCGCCTGCGCTCATCGCGCCAGCTAAAGCAGATGTGCGGTAAGCGTGGATCCCAGCGAAGTCCGCGAGGGAGTGTGGGCCGTTTCCCGTGTACCATGGTGAGTGTCTTTTTCAGACAGAACAGGCGTTCGGTCAAACGCGGGAAGGCTTCTCGATCTGCGACGCTAAGGTGTCATACCGTGACGCCGCATGCGTGGCGTAACAGCATCGCTCTTTTTCCTTGAGGTTCTCTGATAGGGACCGGAATTCCACAGAATTCCTCAATGAAAAGTTACGACAAAATGTTACGACAGAGGCGTTTTCGGGAGGATGAGGAAGCGTAAGTTGCTGATTCTAATTGGCTGTCCCCCAGGGATTCTTGCCTACTGAAAACAAAGGACATAGGGGAATTTTTATTTAAATATACCCCTGGAATACCCCACAAAATTTGCTGCTTACGGAGGATTCTTTGATTCGAATTCCGTGTACTTTTGGGAATCACATTGCCCATAGCAAGGGTAGTTATCTTAGGCAACCGCCTCAAGGTTAGAACAGGCGGGAGTCGAAAGGGTGCTCATACATCGCAATAATTTTCAGCAGGTTGATTTCGACATGCTGCGAGTTCACCAGCACATTCCATGTTTCCGGGACAAGCACGCTTGGCACTTGCAATAACAGGGAACGCTTTTCAGAGAGCCAACGATTTCCAATCGCTTGCGTAGCGTTCGTATCCTCTGCCCAATTCGGAGATAACGAATCGATTTCTATCTTTTCGATGGATAACGATTCCGGCCCTTCAATTCTCAATACCTGAAAACGCTCAGGTCGATCCTCAGAATCAATCTCGATATGGACGAGTGTTTCGAGCAGGGCCGTCGCAGGGTTCAGAGTGCAATAGACGACCGGATGACCTTTTGTGTGCCAGCGCCCGGACACATAGAGGCCACCCATTCCATCCAGGCTCTGGTAATTGCTGACTCGCCACAGGATCATAGAACAGCACTCACGCGGCAAATCCGTAATCGAGTTGCAGGAGCATCTCTTCTACCAGCCGTGCTCCGGCTTCTGTGCGCAGCATCTCCAGCGGGCTGCGCCCCTCAAAACGAGACTTCGCTTTGCGCAACCAGCGCGCAGCCTTGGCGTCGTCACCGAAGACCTCTTCGGCCAGGGAGGTAATGCGAGCGATCCGAACGGCGCGGTCGGACTCATCGTGGGTTAGAGACTCATGGCGAGTTTTCCGATGGACCAGAGTCCTGCGTGGAACGATGAAGTTATAGATTTCTTCATCGCTCATCCCGTGATGGGAAAGCGACTCGACTGAAGTTAGAGGCAGGCGCTCATGCACCAGACGGGCAAGATCCCGGTCAGAATGCAAAGGCGTGACTCCGAGCTTCACTTCAATCCGGCGATAGAACATCGCCGGTTCCCGTTTAGCACGTACTTCGGCAGTTTGAGCCATCACTCCTCCTTTGGCAATCTGCCATCATTATAGGGGCATCTTGCTCAAATCGCAAACGGGCCGAACATGCTCATGTGTGCGCATGAAACGCCTAAAGTAATGGCGTCAGGCAAGCAGATCATCGAAATTGAGGTCTTTCATATCCAGAGTGCCCGGTTCCTTCGACGGGATCAGCGGAAGAGTCACCCTCTTGGAACGCGAAGGGGCATCCGATTCGGCCTTCAATTCACGCTCGAAAGCACGAATAATAAACTCCTCAATCGTAACGTCTTACATCCGTGCAGCCCGTTCCCCTTTCGCCGGCCGAACAGATCAGTCTCCAATATTGGGCAGCGGAATTCGGCATCCCGCTGCGCGAGTTTCACCTGGGCCATATCCGCACCTACGAAATCCAGCGTATCAGCGCGGTATCGCGCGAGGAGGTGAACGCCGAGGTTTCCGTCTTGTTGCGTTTGCTCGAATCCGTTGGCCTGGGAGACGAGATCCGGCGGCGCTATCAGCCGCTGCGCGACCCCGAGGAACTTTCTCCGGAAGAGCGGACCGCGCTGCCCGAGCGGGCACTGCGCTACATAGAAAAGCTCGAGGGCGATATCGAGGAACTCGAAGCGCGGAACCATCGAACCCAGGATCGTTTGCACAGGGCGAACTGGGCAAAATGGCCGCGTTGAGAAAATCAATCATCGTTCCGCGCCCTGACTCTGCCTACTAGATGGTAGTGCTGTTTACTCGCCAAATTCTCCGCCTTTCCTCATCCACAAAGCTCTGCTCGTAATCGAGCATTGGAATCTCGACGGTCGTATCTCCTAATACCAGAGCTTCGGCGTCCAAGCGGGGCGCGCGTGAGATCTGCTCAATCTGGATGCTCGCGTTCGATTAAGAGTTTTGGCTCAGAAAAGAGAGATTTTACGATGAACCTTCATTCCAAATTCGAGCGCGCTCTGCGGAATCATATCGGAGAGGTGTTACTCAAGACGGCAGAGTCAAGAAATTCTGCAGGGAGCCTTTCCTGATTTGCCTAACGGCAATGTCGTGCCGACAGATCATGCAGAACCGAGCGCTGCACACGTGAATCAACGCAAGATATGCGCCGACGAAGCACATCGAATCTTTGAGACCGTATTGGATGGTGAGGGCAAACCGCACCGCGCACGTTACCGCGTTCGGGCGTTTCAGCCATCTTTACTGGGCCCAAATGTCCAGCGGTGAAAATCGGATTCAGAAGCTAGATGTAGATGTGGTGCGATCACAGCCTATTCAAATATAAGTCGTTTAGAATGAGAAGAAAACAACCGATAACAGTTTTTCCGCAAATATGTGGGATCTAGCCCAGTTTTTGAGCAAATGGGAGCCGGGCGTCCTGGAAGCGCAATTCGATTAAACCCTTTCGAATCAATGGCGGCATGGACAATTTACGCGCTAATTTCGGAAGCTTTTTCCGCCAACCTACAGGCCGGTGAAGGTTGGCCGATCGATTTTCCACTTTGGCGCATAAAAACAGCTCTCTGGGCGGAAAGATTTGCCGCCCCGGGATGCGCTCAAAGCAAACAGAGATCCCTCCGCTTCCCGTCCGGCTCGGCGTCGGGATGAGAACGCAGTCTTTGGGGCTGCGGGTGGTTGGTGACTCACCAAAATTGCCGAACAACCAAAGCATTGAATTTTCCGGCTGCCTTCGATTGCGGCCGCGCGCGGCGGTGCGCGGTCGGCTCCCCCGGGCGCCCTGTAAAATGCTGCGCATGGAAACTCTCCAATATCGATTGCCCGCCAGCCATATCCCGACCACGTGGTGCAACATCGTTGCCGATTTGCCTTCGCCGCCTGCGCCCCCGCTGCACCCTGGAAGCCTGCGGCCGCTGGGACCGGAAGATCTGGCTCCCATCTTTCCCATGAGCCTGATCGCGCAAGAGGTGAGCGCGGAGCGGGAGATCGAGATTCCGGAAGAGGTGCGGCAGATTTACGCGCAGTGGAGGCCTACGCCGCTGGTGCGCGCGCGCCGCCTGGAAAAAGTTCTCGATACGCCGGCGCGCATTTACTACAAATATGAAGGCGTGAGCCCGGCAGGCTCGCATAAGCTGAACACCGCCGCGGCGCAGGCTTGGTACAACCGGCAGGAAGGCGTGACCCACCTGTCGACGGAGACGGGGGCGGGGCAGTGGGGCTCGGCGCTGGCCATGGCCTGCGCGTTTCTGGGCATGGAGTGCCGGGTGTTCATGGTGCGCGTGAGCTACGACCAGAAGCCCTACCGGCGGGCTTTGATGGAGACTTTCGGCGCCCGCGTGACGGCGAGCCCGAGCAACCAGACGGATTCCGGGCGCGCCATCCTGGCCGAACATCCGGATTCGAAGGGATCGTTGGGAATCGCGATCTCCGAGGCCGTGGAAGTGGCGGCTAAGGACTCGAAAACCAAGTACGCTCTGGGCAGCGTGCTGAATCACGTGCTGCTCCACCAGACCGTGATCGGGCAGGAGGCGATCGAGCAGATGGCCCTGGCCAGCGACGAGCCGGATGTGATCATTGGCTGCACGGGCGGAGGCTCGAACTTTGCGGGGCTGGTGATGCCTTACCTGAGACGTAAACTGAGGCGTCAGTGCAATGCGCGCGTGATCGCAGTCGAGCCGGCGGCGTGCCCGAGCCTGACTAGGGGGCGCTTTGCGTACGATTTCGGCGACACGGCGCACCTGACACCTCTGGTGAAGATGCACACGCTGGGCTCAACCTTTATTCCGCCGGGAATTCACGCCGGAGGACTGCGCTATCACGGCATTGCGCCGCTGGTTTCGCACGTCATTGATCTGGGGTTGGCCGAGGCGACGACCGTGCAGCAACTCGATGCCTTTGCCGCGGGTATTCAGTTTGTGCGCGCGGAGGGCATCGTGCCGGCGCCGGAGGCGAATCACGCGGTCGCGGTCGCGATTCAGCAGGCGTTGGAGGCGAAAGCGGAAGGCAAGGCGAGAACCATCCTCTTCAATTTGAGCGGGCATGGGCACTTCGACATGCAGTCGTATATCGACTACCAGGCCGGGAAGCTCGAGAACTACGATTATCCTGCGGAGGAGATTGCGATGGCGCTGGCGGGGCTGCCGGCCGCTGAGTAAGTGAGGCAGGGCTTTGGAACGGGAATTCCACCCGGAGCGAGGAATTCCACTTGGAGCGATCACGCTGTTTGGCCGGGTTTGATTGCTGCCGGATCGGTGCAAGGAGAGCTGGCCATCCCAACCATAGCGGCCTTCCGCATTGGCCCGCATATGCGGCGGACGGCCGTGCGACGATGGTCTTCAACGCGCCGTGCGCCGTGCGCCACGACCCGGAGGGAGAAGGCCGGAGGGAGAAGGATTGAGGCGGATCGGGGGCGCATCATCGAATCG
>JASHUH010000168.1 GCA_030040115.1 Acidobacteriaceae bacterium
TCCCTGCCGGTAGCAGCGCTCTCGGCAATCCCGGCGATCCCAGGATTTATTCCCTGCTCGCCGCGCCGGAAGTCCACGCCACCATCTTCGGCCCCCTGAATGGAATTCTGTTCGGCGAGTTGGGCATCGAACACACCAGCGGCGAATCGATGATCCCCAGCACCTCGTTCGCCGGCGGTTTCGGCGGCGGTATGAGCTACAACGTCAATTCGCGATGGGCCATCCGCGTGACCGGCGATCGCTTGGGCGCCTCGTTTTCGCTCACCAACAATTCGCCGGCTCTCAATTATTCCACCCACCGCACCTGGAACCCCCGCGCCACCATCGGCCTGGAGTTCAGGTTCTAAATCTTTGGCCGCCTGATTTTCCTCCACCCCTGGGCGCCTGAGGTCTCAAAAAAGCGAGACCCGGGGCGCCAGGCGGCAGCGCGCGGCCTCGCTTAATAGGTCGGCCAGCTTGGCCGGCGCAGCAGCGCCACGCGCCGCTGGTCGACAAACATTCGCCCCAGGACGGCCCCAAACAGAAAACCGCCGATATGCGCCAGATAGGCGACGCCGCCGGTGCGCACCTGGGCGACCACGCCGTAATCCAGCACCTGCATCAAGAACCAGAAGCCGATGAGAAAAACGGCGGGGATGAAAGTGATGCGGATGAAAATGAAAATAAAGAGCAGGGTGCGGATGCGGTCGCGGGGAAAAGTGACGATGAAGACGCCCATCACCGCGGCAATGGCGCCGCTTGCGCCCAAGCAAGGAATGCGGGAACCAGGATCGCCGAGCACCTGCGCCAGCATGGCCACAATGCCGCCCGCGAGATAAAAGAACAGGTAGGTGAAGTGGCCCATTGCGTCCTCAACCGCGGGCCCAAATGCCCAGAGGAAGACCATGTTGCCAATGATGTGCAGCCAGCTTGCGTGCATGAACATGGAGGTGAGCAGGGTAATGGCGTGGTGGCCGTGGGTGATGCGGACGGGGATCGCGGACCAAATGCGCACAAAACGGTTGCCACCTCCGAGTTCAAGCAGGAAGACGTAGGCATTCACCGCGATGAGGAGCAGAGTGACGCCGGCAAAGCTTCCCGGGCGCCGGGATGCGTCGCCGAGCGGAATAAGGCCGCCCATTACATGCCGCCCTTGCCGAGCAGGATGCCGATACCGTAGGTGACCGCGCCTTCGAGGGCGCCGACAATCGTCATCTCCAGCCCCGACGACCACCACGATCGTACGGTGATGAGCGACTTGGCCGCGCCGACGGCGAAGTGCGCGGCGAGCGAGACGACGGCGGCGGCAACGATGGCGGGAATTCCCTGCAGAAAAAAGAACGGAACGACGGGAATGATGGCGCCGACCGCCGTAGAGAGCGCGCCCGAAAGCGCCGAAACCATGGGATTGGCGAGCGCTTCTTCCGAGGAGCCCAGGCGCTCGCTGGCCAAGGCGCGCAGCAACTGTTCGGGATCCTCGGCGATGTGGTTGACCATGTGCAGCGCGTCTGCTTCGGGCAGGCCTTTCACCTGGTAATAGAGCGAAAGGAGCTCGCGCGCCTCCGGCCCGTTCATCTGGATGGCTTCGCGCTCGCGGGCCATTTCGGCGTAGTAGATTTCGCGTTCGCTTTTGGCGGCCAGGTAGGCGCCCGAGCCCATGGAGAGCGCGGAGGCGATCATGCCCGAAAGCCCGGCCAGCAGGACGTAGGTGGGGTTGCCGGCGGTCGCGCCCGACACGCCGGAAACGATGCCGAAAATGGCCCCCAGCCCGTCGTTCACGCCATAGATCGCGTCGCCGATCCACGCGCCGGGCTGCTTGCGGCCCTGGTTGCGCTTGGCCAGCAACTCCTGGAGCACGGCTTTGGCCTCGATTTTGGGCGCGCCGGCCGGGGCGGTGTAGTGACCGCGCAGCAGCGAACCCAGCTCGCGGTAGTGGTCCTTCTCGTCTTCGATCACCTGGTCGAGAATGGCGATCGAGCCCTCGTCGCCCAAAGCCTTCAACTGCTCGCCGTAGTTGGCGATGTGCCGGCTTTCCTCGATCTCCAGCCGGCGCAGGGCCATGCGGATGCCCCCGGCTCGATTGGCCAGCGAATCTGCCTCACCCCCGGCTTTGCCCCGGTAGACCGGGTCGGTTCCGCCCAGCTCCTTGATGCGTTCGGCCCATAGCGCCGCGTGCTCCAGTTCCGCCGCAGCCAAATGGCGCAGCACCTGGGCGCGCACCGGCTCGGCATCGCGGTCGGCCAAAGCCCGGTAGGTGTGGTAACCTTCCATCTCGGCCTGCCAGTTGCCTTCCAAGGCGGCGAGGATTTTTTTGGTTTTGGCGCCGCTCAGCATTGCGATGGCCATGGTATTTCCTCGTATTCCCGTGAGATCCATGGGTCTTTCCCATTGAGGATAACGGAATCTGCGGTTACGAGGTAGAGTAGCCGCGATAGACCGCGCTGGTTTCCCCGCCGCGACCAGGCCGGTCTCGCTTATAGTGTTGGGAGCAATGGAAACAGTTGGATGGCGCCACACCGGGGCGTCGATGATCGGGGTGGTTTGCGCGCGGGCGCGAGTTGCCGGCCATTATCCCGGGATCGACCCTGGAGCTGGCGATTCTGAGCTCCGATCACCCGCGGCGAGCTTGCCGAACACCGATTTTTGGCGTTGAGTGGAAATGAGCGCGCCCACGCGTGGCTGGCGTGAGCCGAAGAAAATGAAGAAAGCAGGGAATCAAGTTTTTATGGCGACCACCACCAAACCCTCCTCGGCGCTGACTTCGCCGGGCTACCTGATGCCATTTATCACCGTCACCACGCTGTTTTTCATCTTCGGGTTCATCACCACACTCAACATGGCCCTGGTGCCCGACCTGCGGCGCATCTTTAACCTCGACTACGCCTGGGCCATGCTCGCGGAATCGGCGTTTTTCCTGGCCTATTTCGTCTTCTCCGCGCCCAGCTCCAAGTTGATCGAATGGATCGGCTACAAGCGCACCATGGTGGTTTCGCTGTTCATCCAGGTAGTGGGCTGCGCGCTGTTTATTCCCGCCGCCAAGCTGGTCAACTTTCCGCTTTTTTTGATCGCCATTTTCCTGGTGGGCGCCGGCGTCACCGCGCTGCAAACTTCGGCCAACCCCTATGTCGCCATTCTCGGCCCCGAGCATAGCGCGCCGGTGCGGCTGACTCTGGCGCAGGCCTTCAATTCCATCGGCGCGGCCATTGCGCCTCTGGTGGGCGGCGCCTTCATCCTGTCCGGTTCCGAACTGGAGGTCCCCAAGTCTGTGATCGCCAACGAGGTGCGCGGACCGTATATCGCGATCGCCGGCGGGCTGCTGCTGCTCGGTCTGGCGGTTGCGTTCAGCCACTTGCCGCACATCGCGCAGAGCCAAGAGTCCAGCCCCGGCGCGCCGGGTGACGCGGCCGCCACGCACAGCATCTGGCGTTACCGGCATACGGTGCTTAGCGCGGTGGGCATTTTTCTCTATGTAGGCGTCGAAGTGGGGCTGGCGTCGATCGCCGTCAATTATTTCAAGTCGCAGGGCATGAGCTCGCTGAAAACCGCGTCGTTCCTGGTTTCGCTTTACTGGCTCGGCGCCATGGTCGGCCGTCTACTCGGCTCCTGGATCCTCACCAAGTTTCCCGCAGGCAAGCTGGTCGGAGTGTTCGCCACGTCGGGCGCCGTGCTGCTTATCGTTTCCATGCTCACCAGCGGGTCGGTGGCCATCTGGACCCTGGTGCTGTGCGGCTTCTGTAACTCCATCCAGTTTCCCAACGTGTTTGCGCTGGGTATCGTGGGCCTGGGGCCGCTCACCAGCCGGGGCTCGGGCCTGATCATGACCGCCATTGTCGGCGGGGCGATCATCCCCTATCTTCTGGGAGCACTCGCCGACAAAATTGGCATTCAAGGCTCTTTCGTCCTGCCCATGGTTTGCTATCTCTACATTGCGTGGTACGGCCTGTGGGGTTCGAAGCCGAAGCGCACCGTTTCGGTGAACACGGCTTCTAGCTTCTAGCTCCTAGCTCCTAGCCGCTAGCTATGCGCGCCGACCAAGCCGCCAGGCCTTGACGAATTTCCAGTGGATATACGCGGAGTGGTTCAGGTGCTGCAGGAGGCCTGCGCGGCCGTCCAGAAACCCCAGCCGGCAAACGTAGTTGTATACGAAAGTCGCCGCAGGGTTCACGAGCGCATTCCAGAAGAATGAGGGCAGCGAACGCGGCGCCCGGCCAGAGGTGACGAGCATCTCCGCGCCCAGCGTGCTATAGCGGTTGATGTGGTCGATGTACTCCTCGAGCGTAGGGTAGCAGTGGTGGATCAGATGGCCGTGGAGCTGGCCCACCGGACCATCGGACTGCATGGTTTCGTGCACCGGGCGCTCCTGGAAGCGCGCCGCGCCGCGCCGAAACAGTCGCAGCTTGCGATCGGGCCAGTAGCCGCCATGCTTGAGCGGCCGACCGAGAAAATAGTTGAGTCGGGGAATGCGGTAGGCGGCGTAAGGCGGCTGGCCGGCGACCAGAGCCTCAATTTCCCGCGCAAGCTGCGGGCTGACTTCTTCATCGGCGTCGAGGGAGAGGATCCATTCGCCCGCGGCGTGATTGATGGCCGAATTCTTCTGGGCGCCGAAGCCTTTCCACGGCTCCGTGAAGACGCGCGCCCCGGCGGCGCGAGCAATCTGAAGGGTAGCATCGGTCGAGCCGGAGTCGACAATTACAATTTCGCCCATCCCTTGCACGCCGGCTAAAGTGCGCGGCAGGTTGGCCGCTTCGTTCAGCGTAATGATCACAATGGAAAGGGTGTTGGGCATCGAGCCAAGGATAAACCGCGGCCGAAGACCCGGATGGAGGTACTGAAGATCGATTTAAACCGCGGATTGACACATATTATGTGCGCACATATACTGTGTGAGTGAACATTACGCTTTCCATCGACGAGAAAATTGTCGAGCGTGCCCGCGAAAAACTGCGCGCGGTTGGCAAGAGCGTCAACCAGGAAATTCGCGAGCACCTTCAACACATTGCCGGAGAGAAAGACCGCGAAACCGAGCAATGGATCGAGGAGTTGCGCAGCCTTTCCGGCAATGGAGACTGCCACGGCTGGCGGTTTAATCGGAATGAGATCTATGAGCGAAGGTAGCGTGCCGCGGTCATTCATCGACACGAATGTTTTTGTGTACACGGATGACAAGGCAAATCCCGCGAAGCAGGCGCGAGCGCTGGAAGTTCTCGATGACCACAAACGGACGAATTCGGGTGTAGTGTCTCTGCAGGTGCTCCAGGAGTACTTCGTCACAGTGACACGGAAGTACGGGCTTGATCCGGGCGCTGCTCGCCGGAAGGTTGAGCTGTTCGCGGTGTTCGACATGGTTGCGCCTGTTTCGACCGATGTTTTGGCCGCCATCGATCTGCACCGGCTGCACAACCTCTCGTACTGGGATTCGTTGGTTTTGCATTGCGCACGGCGAGCTGGTTGTCAGCAAGCGCTCTCCGAAGACATGCACCACGGCCAGGTGATCGACGGGGTTCGGATTGTGAACCCGTTTGTCTGAAACATGCCCATTCGCGCTAGTATAGAAACTGCAGTGACTATCCAGCAGCCAATTCCGGCTCTCCTCTAGCGGCGCCCGCCGCAGAGCATCCCCGTCCACTTATTCGGAACCTCGCAGAATCGAAAGCAAGCATGCCGGCGCGCGCCGCGCAAACGAGGAACATATGATCGATCGTTTGGAACAAATGGAGCAGCGCTACAACGAGCTGCAAGCGCAGTTCGCGCTGCCCGAGGTCATCAACGACCACGAAAAATATCAGAAAACCGCCAAAGCTTTGCGCGAAATCGAAGCGCCGGTGGAAAAATACCGCGAGCTGAAACAGGTGCAGCAGGAAATCGCGGACGCGCGGCAGATGCTTGCCGAGCGCGACGCCGAGCTGCGCGCGATGGCCGAGGAAGAGATTGCCACGCTCACGCCGCGCGCCGACGCTCTGGAGGAGGAGCTGAAACTTTTGCTGTTGCCCAAAGACCCCCATGACGAAAAGAACGTGATCCTCGAAATTCGCGCTGGCACGGGCGGCGACGAGGCTTCGCTCTTTGCGGCCGAGATCTTCCGTATGTACACGCGCTTCGCCGAGCAAAAGCGCTGGAAGGTGGAAGTGCTGTCGCTTTCCGAGTCGGGCGTGGGCGGTTACAAGGAAGTCATCGCCATCATCGAGGGCGAGCGGGTTTATTCGCAGCTCAAATGGGAGAGCGGCGTGCACCGCGTGCAGCGCGTGCCGGAGACCGAGCAGCAGGGGCGTGTGCACACCTCGGCCGTGACCGTGGCGGTGCTGCCCGAAGCGGAGGAAGTGGACATCAAGATCGAGGCCAAGGACCTGCGCATCGACACTTTCTGCTCCTCCGGCCCCGGCGGGCAGTCGGTGAACACGACCTACTCCGCCGTGCGCATCACCCACCTGCCCACCGGAACCGTGGTGAGTTGCCAGGACGAAAAATCGCAGATCAAGAACCGTGAGAAAGGCATGCGGGTGCTGCGTTCGCGGCTCTATGAGATGGAAATGGAAAAGCAGCAGGCGGAGCTGGCGAAGGAGCGGCGCTCGATGGTGGGCAG
Source organism: Acidobacteriaceae bacterium (assembly GCA_030040115.1). Classification (GTDB taxonomy): domain Bacteria; phylum Acidobacteriota; class Terriglobia; order Terriglobales; family Acidobacteriaceae; genus Telmatobacter. The sequence goes on from JASHUH010000168.1 coordinate 6,560, forward strand.
CGGCGACCGCAGCGAAAAAATCCGTACCTACAACTTTCCTCAAAACCGCCTGACGGACCATCGCATCGGCCTCACGTTGCACCAGCTCGACCTGGTGATGGAAGGCCGTCTGCAATCCATTGTCGATGCGCTGATTGCACACTACCAGGCAGAGCTGTTGAAAGCCGGCGCCACGCAGGCGGCCTGATGACGCTTGGCGAGTGGCTCGCGAAGGGGGAGGCGCAACTCCGCGCCGGGCCGCATCCTGAACGCGCCCGCCGCGACGCCGAATTTCTGTTGCAGCAAGCCACCGGAAAGAGCCGGGCCTGGCTTATGGCCCACGCGGAGGATCATTTTGCCGGATGCGCGGCCATTGGCTACGCCATGCTTCTCGACCGCCGCGCTAAGGGCGAGCCGATCCAATACATCACCGGCGAAGCCGAGTTTTACGGGCTGCCCTTCCGCGTCACGCCGGCCGTGCTGATTCCTCGACCCGAGACGGAGCACGTGGTGGCGCGGGTGCTGGAGCTAGCCGCGCTGTTGCGCGCGCCGCGCATCGCAGACGTGGGGACGGGCTCGGGGGCGATTGCTGTAGCGCTGGCGACTAAGCTGACAGACGCGCGGATTGTGGCAACGGATTTTTCTGCTCCGGCGCTGGAGATCGCTCGCGAGAACGCTGCGCGCAACGACGTCGCCGCGCGCATCCGGCTTCTGCGCGGCGATCTGCTGGCGCCGGTCGCCGCAGAACAATTCGACATCATCGTTTCCAATCCGCCTTACGTGGCCGAGGCCGATCGGGCGACGCTGGATATCGAAGTGCGAGAATTCGAACCGGCGACGGCTCTCTATGCGGGCGGGGACGGGCTCGACCTTTATCGTCGGCTCATTCCGCAGGGACACGCAACTCTGGCGCCCGGAGGGTGGATGGTGCTGGAAATCGGCTACGGACAGCAAGCGCCCGTCCATGCGCTGCTTGAACAAAGCGGATTTGGCGAGATCGCCTTTGCGGCCGACTTGCAAGGAATTGCCCGTGTAGCCAGTGCGCGCCGCGCGGCCCGCTCAACCTAGCTTCTCGAACGCGCCCGCCCGGTTCTCTCCAGCTCGCGATAAAAGCCCAGATCCCGGCCGGAAAGGCTCTTGGTGATATAGGCGATCTGGCCGTAGTGCAAGGCGAAGTGCTCCACGGCGTGAAGCACGGCGTAGAGGCCTGTCACCGTGTAGCCCTGAATCTCGTAAGTGGCGAGCAGCTCCTCCGGCGTCAGCCGCGCCAGCACGCGGCCTGCCTCTTCCACGGTGGCGTCGAGCCGCGCCAGCAGCTCGGCGGCTGTGGCTGCTCCGCGCGCGCTGAACTCCTGCGGGCGGTTGCGCCCGTCCTCGCGGTGCTCGAAAGAGGCCACCAGCCATTGCCCGATGTTGCCGTTCAGGTGCAAGAGCAGATTGCCAATGCTGTTGCTGGCTTCGTTGGGCCGCCACCATACCTGCTTTTCGTTGAGCGGGGCCACAGTCCTTAATCCGCTTCCAATGCTGCTCGACCAGACTGCCGCGGGCGGTATCGAGGAAGAGTTTCGCGAGCTGGGTTTCGGATGCAGTCATGAATGCCTCCCAAGGGCTAAAGCCCGATTTCGATTTGAGTCCGTTCGGCGCGACTGAAGTCATGCACTGACACAAATAGTCCTCAGCTCTTCGGTCTCCGTATCCTAAATCAGCTCGTAGCCTGCGAACCAGTAGCCGATCTCGAACGCCGCGGTCTCCTCGCCATCAGAGCCATGAATCGCGTTCTCCTGGATGGAGGCCCCGAATTTCTTGCGGATGGCGCCCGGCTCGGCGTTAGCGGGATTGGTAGCGCCCATCAGTTTGCGCAGATCGGCGATGGCGTTCTCTTTTTCGAGAACCATCAGCACCAGCGGCCCCGACGACATGAAGGTAGTGAGCGCGTCGAAAAAGGGCCGCTCACGATGCACGTAATAGAAACCCTCGGCTTGCGGCTTGGATATGCTTTGTTTCTTGACCGCGACGATTTGAAATCCGGCCTTATCGATCTCGGCCAAAATAGCTCCGGTTGCGCCGTTGCGGACGGCGTCGGGTTTGATGATGCTGAAGGTGCGTTGCGCCATTTGAACTTGCTCCTTTTGCGAAGTCTCCTCGAAATTCGAGCTTGAGAAATTGAAAGCGCCGTTTTAGATTTCTCAAGCCGTCAAAACCGTCTGCCGATTTCATGCCCTTCATCACCGCTAAGCCCTGCCGATCACCTGGGCCAGCGTCGCCCCGATCTCCGCTGGTGACACCACCACGTGGATCCCCGCCGCCCGCATGGCCTTCATTTTGTCGGCCGCCGTGCCCTGGCCGCCGGAGATGATCGCGCCCGCGTGGCCCATGCGCCGCCCCGGCGGCGCGGTCTGGCCGGCAATGAAGCCCACCACCGGCTTCTTCACGTGTTGCTTCACAAAATCCGCCGCCGCCTCTTCAGCCGAGCCGCCGATTTCGCCGATCATGATGATGGCTTCGGTTCCGGGATCGTCGTTGAGCAGGCGCAATGCGTCGATGTGCGTGGTGCCGATGATGGGGTCGCCACCAATGCCAATGGCGGTCGATTGCCCGATGCCGCGCTGCGTCAACTGGTGCACGGCCTCGTAGGTGAGCGTGCCCGAGCGCGACACGATGCCCACCGAGCCCTGCATGTGAATGCGCCCCGGCATGATGCCGATTTTGGCCATGCCCGGCGAGATGACTCCGGGGCAATTCGGCCCGATCAGCCGCGATTTTGACGTCTTCAGTTTGGCCCACACTTTCACCATGTCCAGCGTAGGAATGCCTTCGGTGATGCAGACGATCAGCGGAATGCCCGCGTCCTCGGCTTCGAGAATGGCGTCGGCGGCGAAGGGCGGCGGAACGAAGATCATGGTGGCGTTGGCGCCGGTTGCGCGCGCCGCGTCGGCGACGGTGTTAAACACCGGCCAGCCTTCATGCGTGGTTCCACCCTTGCCCGGCGTCACGCCGACGACAACTTTTGTGCCGTATTCCGCGCAGCCCTTGGCGTGGAAGGTCCCTTCCTTGCCGGTGATGCCCTGCACGATGAGGCGCGTGCTGTTATCGACGAGTACAGCCATTCTACTTTTCTCCTAAGGACTTGTTGTCATCACTGAATTCCGGCTGAAGAACCGCAAGGATAAAGTGTTCAGCATTCGCGCGTAAGGCCCGATCATCGATCTCAAGATAGCGGACCAAACAATTCTTTCTGATCCAATCTTTCGCGCTTTCAAGATCTGTGCACCGACCGCTTGCCACAAGCTGAGCTCGCAAGTTGCCGCTTTGATTGCCCATTAAGTGATTCCGGTAAAGCCGATCACGAAGTGTAGCGTTCCCCTGGCCAGTCTTTCCCGCCCTTATTACTTCGTCTTGCAGAGTGGTTATTGCATACACGCCCCTAGCTTCCGGAAAGCTCGACGGTGTTGCCTTGCTGTAAGGAATCGGCGTTTGGCTGAGGAGGCGCTCGACAATTCCCTCGAGCGTCGACATGTGCTCTTTCACTTTCTCAGCTAACATTCGCTTCCTTAACCAGCCTTCGAGGTCCAAGCTCATTAGCTAGAAGCCGCCTTCACCACCAGCTCTGCCGCTTCCTTCATCGTTGCTCCGACTTGAAAATTGAGCCCCGATTCCTGCAGAATCTTTCGCCCTTCCTCGACGTTTGTGCCTTCAAGGCGCAGCACAATGGGCACGGTCACGTGCAGATTGCGGGCCGCGGCCACTACACCCGTGGCCAGCCGGTCCACGCGCAGAATGCCGCCGAAAATGTTAATGAAGATCGCCTTAACGTGCGCGTCGGAAAGCAGAATCCCGAAGGCGTGCTCGATCTGCTCCTGGGTGGCGCCGCCGCCGACGTCGAGAAAATTCGCCGGGCTGCCGCCGGCGTACTGGATGATGTCCATGGTCGCCATGGCCAGGCCCGCGCCGTTCACCATGCAGGCGATGGTCCCGTCCAGCTTGATGTAATTGAGCGCGTACTTGCTCGCCTCGACTTCCAAGGGATCCTCTTCGGCAATGTCGCGGAGGGCCTTGATGTCGGCGTGGCGGAACAGTGCGTTGTCGTCGAAGTTGATCTTGGCGTCGAGGGCGAAGAGCTTGTCGTCCCTGGTGGTGATGAAGGGATTGATCTCCACCAGCGAAGCGTCGGTTTCGGCAAACGCCTTGTAGAGGTTCTGGAAAAACTGCACCGCCTGATTGATTTGCGTCGGCTTGAGGCCGAGCGCGAAGGCCAGCTTGCGCGCCTGCCACGCCCCGAAGCCCACCGCCGGATCGATGGTTTCTTTGAAGATGGCCTCGGGCGTTTTCGCAGCCACCTCTTCAATCTCCACGCCCCCTGCTTGCGAAGCCATAAACACCAGTTTGCCGGCGGCGCGGTCGAGCACAATGCCGAGATAGAGCTCCCGGTCGATCGCCGCGGTTTCCTCGATCAGCAGCCGCTGCACTTTCTGCCCCTGCGGCCCGGTCTGGTGCGTCACCAAGGTCATGCCCAAGATGTTCTTGGCGTAGAGCTCCGCCTCGTCGC